>DAOTWP010000184.1:0-2193 GCA_034435675.1 Anaerolineae bacterium | reverse complement strand
CAGAAGCGACTGCCACCCCACTGCTGCCGGAAACCTTCACCACCGCCGACGGCACGTTCAGCTTCGCCTATCCCGCTGGCTGGCTGCCGGTGGAAAGCGACGGTGCGGTCGTGCTGTTCAACGGGACGGATGTCAGCCTGGAGCAGTTGATGCAGCCGGGACAACTGTTTCTGTTGATGGACATCATTGATAAAGCGGAATTTGAAGGACTGACGCTCGATCCGACGCCGGTGGGCTTTTTGATTCTGCTTGATGAATTCAGCGATGTGGACATCCAGAACCCCACCGAAATCGAAATCAACGGTTTGCCCGCCGCCCGCGCCGAGTCGCAGGGCATCAGCGAAGAAGGGCTGATTATCGTCATGGACGGCGGACCGGACGCCCTGATTTACATCAGCGCCGTCAGCGCAGAGGGCGAAATGGCACAGTTCGAGCCGACCATTCTGGACATCGCCGCCAGCGTGGTCTACACGCCGCCGGAAAGCACGCCGGTGCCGCGCGGCACAGCCGAGCTTCAGCCTGCGCTGCCGCTGACCGAAACCTTTACCAGCGTGGACGGCACGGTGACGTTTAACTACCCGGCGGGCTGGCTGGTCAACGAAAGCGGCGGTGTGGTAGCGCTGGTGGACAGCGATCTGACGCAGCTTGCTATCCAGCGCGGCGAAGCGCTGCAACCGGGGCAGCTCAGCGTGGGCATTTACCTGCCCGCCCTGCTGCGCAACCTGGGCGTCAATACAGAGGCAGACCCGGCGCTGGTGCTGGTGCAGTTCTTTGCCGCCACCAGCGGGCAGGAAATCACTGAAAGCAGTATCACGCCGTTTCTGGTGGATGACCGCCGCGCCGCGCGGCTGAATGTCGCCGGGCAGGATACCGACGGCGTGTTCATCGCGTTAGATCTGGGCAATGGCACGGTAGCGATTATGACGCTGGCAGCAGCGCCGGGGGAGTTCGCCCGCTTTGAACTGACCGCGCTGGAAATCGCCGGTTCGCTGCGTGCTGCCAGCGCGCCGCCCATTGGCGCTTCGACGCCGATTCCCAACATCAGCGCCGCCAACCTGACCGAACGTTACCCGGCGGGCGAAGCGCTGCTGAGCTTCAACTATCCGCCCGGCTGGGCAGTGCGCGAGTCGTCTGGCACGGTGATTCTGGTCAATTCGCCGGAATTTTTCACCGCGCCGCAGGTGCAGTGGGGCAGCGGGCAGGTCGGTGTGATTATCTATACGCCGCAGTTCTTGCGCGAGATCGGCGTTTCGGGGGAAGCGTCACTGCCCGAAATCACGCAGGCGTTCCTGATCGCCGCCAACGCGCAGGACAGCTACAGCACGCCCGCCGAATTCACCGCCGGAATGCTGACCATCGCCCGCACCGACGCGACCAGCATCACCAGCGGCGGCGCGGCGACGCAGCGCAGTGTCTGGGCGGTGCGGCTGGCAGGGGGCACGGTGCTGGTGGTCGAACTGGTGGCGGGGGCAGGGCAGCTCGCGCAGTTCGAGCCGACGATTCTCGCCGTGCTGCAAAGCGCGCAGTATACCGGGTAGGCGGACCGCCCCGCCGCCGCCGCGCCCCTGTTGACAGGATCGAACTTCTGTTCTATCCTGATAGGGATGAATTGGGCGCTGGTCTGGTTCACTGCCGGGCATTGACCGGCATAACGGGATGCACAAGACAGGGGCAAATTGTCATGGATTGGAAACTGGAAGTCGTCGTCGTTCCGGTTGCAGATGCAGACCGGGCAAAGCACTTTTACAGCGAGCAGGTCGGGTTTGTTGTGGATCATGACACACAGGCTGGACCCAGCTTTCGCATTATCCAGCTTACGCCGCCCGGTTCTGGCTGCTCGATTGTCATCAGCACGGACAATCGTGGGATGCCCGCCGGATCGCTTAAGGGGCTGCAACTGGTGGTGAGCGACATCCAGCGCGCACATGCCCAACTGCTTGAGCGCGGCGTTGCGGTCAGTCCGGTGAAGCACTTTGAGGGCGCTGATCTGGTGGACGGACCGGGCGGAGACTGGAACTCGTTTGTGTTCTTCAGCGATCCCGACGGCAATGAATGGGCAGTGCAGGAACGTCCCGCGCAGAAGGGCTAGTACAACCAAATTGAAAATGTCGGATGTAGGGGCAGGTCTGAGACCTGCCCCTACGGAAAATAATCCCGCGAGATTTCTGTGGTTGTACTTAGTACACTGACAAG
>DAOTWP010000183.1:0-3958 GCA_034435675.1 Anaerolineae bacterium | reverse complement strand
CTTGCAGCCCTGCATCATCCGCATCATCCGCATCGTCCTTAGTGGTCACGTCCACCTCAAACCGCACCCCCTGTGAAGGCTCACCCGCCAGTTCACGCTCACGTGCCTCAATTTCCGCGCGCATGGCACGCTGTGAGGCGCGGCGTGCCCGGTCGCGCGCGTGCTCCAACTGTTCAAGCGCCTCGCTGTCACCGTCGGCATCCTCAATCGCTTGCAGCGCACGGCTCAGGGCGGCATCGGCAAAACGCGCCGGATTGCTGAGCAGGTCACCAGCTTGCAGCGGCGGGGTTGCGTCACGTTTGGGTTTTTCCGGCGCGGCGGACGCCGGGGGCGCGGCGGACTGCACGGGTCTGGCAGGGGCAGGCGGCAGCACACTGCGTCGGGCAATCACGGCAGACTCCATGCGCTGCTGGTCTGCGGCTTGCAGGGTGCTGGTCTGCACGGCACGGCGGAAATCGTCCATCATCGCTGCCGGTGTGCCATAGCGTTCATCGCGGTTCTTCGCCAGCGCCTTGAGCAGTACCTGCTCCACCGGCGCGGGAATATCAGGGTTGATTTCTGACGGGCGTGGCAGTGGGGCATAGATGTGATCATGCACCACCGCATAGGGGGTATCGGCAGTGTAGGGCACCCGCCCGACCAGCAGTTCGTAGAGCACCACGCCGAGGCTGTAGACATCGGTGCGCCCGTCAAGGTCGCGCTCGCCTTTTGCCTGTTCCGGCGAAATATAGTGCGGTGTGCCGAGCATCATGTCGGTGGACAGCGTGCTTTCGCCGGACTGCGCCACCCGCGCCAACCCGAAGTCAGTCAGGTAGGGCATGCCGCGTTCGTCCAGAATGATATTGGCGGGTTTGATATCGCGGTGCAGCACGCCGTGTTCATGAGCATAGGTGAGGGCAATGGCGACGGCGTTCATGATGCGTTCAATTTCGTTCAGCGGCAGCGGTCCGGCACTGAGCAGGTTTTTCAGCGTGCGCCCCTGGATAAACTTCATTACCAGATAAGGCTGCCCTTCAAATTCATCGTAATCGTAGACTGGGACGATATTCGGGTGATCCAGCCGCGCGACAATCTGCGCCTCGCGCTCAAAACGCGCCAGAAATGTCGGATCTTCCTTAAATGCCTGATGCATCACTTTAATGGCGACATGGCGGTTCAGCTTGGCATGGTATGCCTTATACACCGTCGCCATCCCGCCCATTCCCAGTTGGGCGGTAACTTCATATTGACCCAATTGCTGACCGATCTGGATGGGCATTAGCAGGCTCTCTAAGCGACTAAAGGGCAACGTTCTCATTATATGCTATCCGTCTGTACGTTACCATAAGTATGCGGGTTGCGACATCCGGGCAGCAGGCTTTTTCGACGCTTGACCTACGCATGACCACCGTAATCATCTGAGGAATTTGCAAAATAGCGTATCTGTAATACAACTTAAGAAGCGCAAGTGATGTTTCACATTCGCTGTAAGCAGCCTTTTTACAGATCAAAGTCTAGCTTAAGGAGCAAACTGATGCGACTACAGCCTTCACGACTGCGGGTGCTATTCCTTTTGTTGTTATTGTGCCTGCCTTTGGGCATGGTTACGGCACAGGGCAGCCTGATCCAGTACGGCGAGAATCTCCCCGGAAGTTTGACAACCCAATCCCCTTCGGTCTTGTTCAATTTCAATGCACAGGTGGGCGATGTCGTGGTGATTTATGCCATTGCGACCACTCCCGGCTTGCAACCGACGCTGACACTGCTGGGACCTGCGGGGCTGCTGGCGTTTAATGCCGCCGATGTGACCACCCCGGTTTCCGGGGATGCCAGTCTGACCCTGGCGATAGTGCAGCCCGGCAGCTACTCGATCCTCGTTAGTGGCGCGAACGGCAGCGCAGGCGATTTCCGCCTGTATCTGGAAGCGCTGCAACCGCTGGAAGGCACACCGCTGCCGGGTAACCAGGTTGTGCCGTTGACGCTTGTGCCGGGCACGCTGCCGCAGGTGTTCACCCTGCTGACCAGCGGCGCAAACCCCACCGAACTGAATATCACGGCGATTGATCCTGAAATGCAGTTCGTCGTGGTGGTGCGCGGGGCAAACGGCGATCATGTCGCGGTGCTCAAGGGCGATGAACTGGGCACTGCCGCGCTGACTTTTGCCGGGGGTGACGCAAGTTACCTCATTCTGATCTATGTGGAAGGCGATCAGGGCGGCACGCTGACGATCAGCACCGGCGCACAGCCACAGGTCGAACCGCCGGGTCCGGCAGCCACCGAGGCAGTTGCGCCGGGTGACATCTGCACCGTATCGCCGTCCGGCGGCAGTTCAATCAATGTGCGCAGCGGTCCGGCGACAACGTTTGCGGCGGTGGGCAGCCTGCCGGTGGGGCAGTTCCTGCCGGTCACCGGGCGTCTGGCGGATAACAGTTGGGTGCAGGTGCAGCTCGCCGGCGGCAGCGCTGGCTGGGTCGCGGCAAGTGTTGTGACATTCAGCGGACCGTGCTCGGCAGTGGCAGTGGTTGATGCGCCGACCGCGCCGCCCGCACAGGCAACCGCCGTAGTGCCGCCCACCGCCACGCAGCCTGCCGGTGGTGGTCAGCAGCCGACACAGCCCCCGCCGCCTGTTGCGACAGAGGATCAGGGTGCTGCACCCACCGAGGCGCCGCCAGCACCGCCAACAGCAACCGAGATTGCCGCGCAGATTGCGCCGGAGGATGCGCGTTTCAACACCCCGCTGGAAGTGCCGCTGGATGGCACGGCGGTCAGCAGCGATTTTGTTTCGTATCCGGGGGGCGATGTTGAAGATCGCGTGCGCTACAGTGTGACCGGGCTGAACCCGCAGCAGGCGCTGCCGGGTGGGGTCGCTGATCTCTCCATTACGGCTACCTGCACCGGCACGGGCACTGAATATATTCAGTTCTCGGTAGATGGGCGCACCTTCGGCTGTGGGCAGATCATTCTGCAACGGCTGGCGACCTTCGACTCCAACACCGGCACTGTTACGATTACCGCGACAGGTGGCACGGCAACGTATGTGCAGTGGACGCTGACGGCGATTGCGCCGCGCCGCTAAGCCCTGTAGAGGCAATCATCCAGGGGCAGCGCGTGGCGCGTTGTCCCTTGGGGCAGGATCACTGGTCCTCTCCGGCATGGATACCCCTTGAGCGCATCCTGTCCGATGATGCGAATTGTTCCCGTAGCAGAGGCGCAGCATGCTGCGCCTCTACATTAGCAACGGGGCGAGTCCCCGCTGTGGCAAACGCGGGCTTCAGAACCCCCCGCGATGGTTGCCTGCGCCACCGGGTCCCGGCAGGCTGTTGAGGAATTCCTCGTTGGTTTCGGCACGGCGGAAATTGTTGATTAACTGCTCGGTGGCGCCAACGATGCCCACATCTGGGTCTTCCGCCAGGTGCGCCAGCATGCGGCGCAGCGTGTAGACGCGCTGGAGCACATCCGGTCCCAGTAGCAGCTCCTCGCGGCGGGTGCTGGACTGTTCCACGTCGAATGCCGGGAAGATGCGGCGTTCCTGCATCTTACGGCTCAGGTGCAGTTCCATGTTGCCCGTGCCCTTGAATTCTTCGTAGATGACATCATCCATCTTGCTGCCCGTGTTGACCAGGCAGGTTGCCACTATCGTCAGGCTGCCGCCTTCTTCGACATTGCGTGCCGCGCCGAAGATGCGTTTCGGTGGATGAATCGCGGAAGGATCAAGACCGCCGGAGAGTGTGCGCCCGCTGGTGGGGACGACGAGGTTATACGCCCGCGCCAGACGGGTGATGCTGTCCAGCAGCAGCACAACATCGCGCCCGATCTCGACGAGCCGCCGGGCACGTTCCAGCGCCATTTCCGCCACACGCACATGATGTGTTACGGGGTCGTCAAACGTGCTGGCGATCACTTCGGCATCCACCGAACGATCCATATCGGTCACTTCTTCGGGACGCTCACCGATCAGCGCAATCATCAGGTGCACATT
>DAOTWP010000182.1:0-38059 GCA_034435675.1 Anaerolineae bacterium | reverse complement strand
TATCATCCCAATCGCCAGACGTATGACTATATCCAGCTCGCGCGCGAGGAAGGACCCAGCCTTGTACAGGCATTCCACGAGTCGATGGATCGTAAAGGCGGGCGATTGTATACCATTGTGGCGGATGTCTGCGCGTTTGCCAATACCAACGGTGGCACGATTTATGTCGGGATCAGTCCGGACAAAACCAAGAAGCCGGTCGGCATCGACAACCCGGCAGCCGCCATAGAGGAACTGCAACAGGAAATCAGCTTCAAGATTTCCCCCAGAATTGATGTTGAGATCAATGTGCAGGAAAGTCAGGGCAAGTCGATTTTGCAGATTCAGGTTCCTTTTGGCGAAGACCGTCCCTATGCCATTGACGATAACAAGATTTATGTGCGTGATGAAGCGGAAACAGATCTGGCAGTGCGCGATGAAATCGTCAACCTCGTGCGGCAGGGAATTGTCTTCAAGGAAGCGGGGGGCAGTCTTGTCACCAACAGTGCAGGGGGCGGTCAAGCCCCAGTAACCAGCCTCGCTACTGTCACTGTAGAGACGCCTGCCGTGCCCGAAGACCAACGCGATGATCCTCATGCGCCACCGCGAACCGGTGTCGAAATTGTGGGCAGTGAGCAGCGCGGCAACATTCGCTACTACATCATGCGCGATCTCCGCAACGGCAGCATCGTCAAGAACGTTACCCGCACCTCAGCGCGGCGGTTGTGGCATTACGCCATCAAGCAGTATGAGGGCAGCCCGATTCAGCCGGACAAGATCGAATGGCATGGCGATAAAGGGTTGTGGCGGCGCTACGAACGCGCCGGAGAGGTGCGCTTCGATCTGGCGCAGCGGCATGAAAACGGTGTCCGAGTGTATTATGGCGTCAGCGAAGGTGGCATGCACGGGGACTGGCAGCAGTTTATCGAGCCTTATGAGGAAACCGTTTCCTAAAGGCTGATCTGCCGCCGCATAGACTGCCGCACCCTGAGCAAGAATCGCGGCGCGGTAGCGCGCGACGGCAAACGACAATCAACAGCGATACCATTGCAGAACAAACTAACAGCGCGCTCCAGCTATCGGCTGCCGGGGCGCGCTGTTAGGTCCTGCCTCTGGTGCGGCTGCTGCGTTTAATGACCAGCGCAAGGTTATGCTCCGGCAACCGGGACAGCGTCTTTCTCGCTGCTGACAGGCGGCAAGGGTGCTGACTCTGCGGCTTCTTCCTGCATCACGTAGTCCGGCAGGATATCCTCGGCATTACGGATAAACGGCAGCAGATAACCGGACAGCGCCCCGATGGCTCCCAATATGCCCGTGAATACCAGAATCAGCGCCATGCCCGCGCCCGGACCCGTGCCGACAATCCCGCCGAACAGCGGAGTAAGCGTGCCGCCGGGCATCATCGCCGGTTCAAACACCACATCCGCCAGCGGACCGGCAACCAGCATTGCAGCGGGTGCCGTGATCTGAGCAATCAGCCGCCGCACGGCAAACACCCGCCCCTGAATATCCGGCGCGACCTTTGCCTGCCAGATTGCTTGATTTGATCCGTTGAGAATCGGGATGATGGCTGTATTCAGGAAAGCCGCTACAGCCCATACCGGCACGGTCTGCCCCAGTCCCAGCCCCACCTGTCCGAACAGGCTGCCGCCTGCCATCCCCAGTAGCACTCCGTGAACCCGCCGTTTGGGTCCACCCCATACGCTGAGCAGCAATCCTCCGACAACACCCCCGATTCCCAGCATGGACTGCACCGTGGCAAGGCTCAGCTCATCGCCTCCGGTGCGCGCCAGCACCATCGGGTTCAGCAGAATCATGCCCAGCGTGCCGGTCAGATTGATGATGAAGAACATCATCTGTAAACCGAGCAGACTGCGCCGCTGAAAGATGTAGCGAAAACCGTAAGTGACCTCATTCCACAGGTTGCTGCGGCTGTGCGCACCTTCTGTGGTTGCCTTCGGTTGCGGGATATAAACGACAAACAACACTGCTACGGCAAAGACGAAGGTGATAATATCAATCAGCAGCACACCCTGAATGCCCAGCGAAAGCAGCAGCACACCCGCCAGCCCTGGCGCAAAAACCACCGACAGCGACTCCGCCAGCGCCATCATTCCGCTGGCACGCGCATACTGTTCTTTTTTGAGCATCGTCGAAATCGCGGCGGAGTAGGCGGGCCACTGGAATGCCTGAAAAGCACCCGCAAACGCCCCAGCAATATACAGATGCCAGATTTCGAGGTTGCCCGCACTGTAGAGCAAGAACACCGCAACTGTTGACAAACCAGCGGCGACATCGCTGATCATCATTACCAGTTTGCGATTCCAGCGATCCACCAGCGCACCCGCTATGGGACTCATCAGAATACCGGGTAGAAAGCCAAAGAAGCCCATCAGCGCCAGCGCAGTGGCTTCACCTGTCTCCTGATACGCCCAGATGGTAAAGGCGAACGCCGTCATCGCAGACCCCAGCAGCGACACTACCTGCCCAAACCAGACAATCGTAAAGGCGCGCATCCCGGTTGGCTGACTGCTGCGCCCGTGCTGACGATCCCTTGCTTCCATACGTTTCCCCCGATCTGCCCCAGGCATCGTTTGCAACAAATGTCTCTGCTGCAATTACGCCATCTGCCGGTAGTGTGTTCAAACGTGCCCGACGAAATAACACATCACATTCAGCCCGGCTGCTGCCACCTTTATGCACTAAAGCGGGTAGAGTGCGTAAAGACAGTAGCACAACCATATGCCCATGTCAATCAGCCCGTGCCACCCTGCCACCCCATCACAGGTCGCAGCCAGGCGGCTTGTGGTCAGAAAGGCAAAACCTGCTACAATCTGCCCCGATGTTCAGCGCGAACATCCGGTGAGCTAAGGCACAAACAGCGGGCGTGTTTTCATAGAAAATTCGTCTGCCCCACCTGTGCAAACTTACCGGTGCAGAGTATCTTTCGACCTGTCGCACGCGCTCTAACCGATTTGGCAGTGACAACCATGGAAAACCTCAGCGGAAGCGTCATCAAAGGCTATGAACTGCGGGAACGCATCGGAGCGGGCGGTTTTGGCGCTGTGTACCGCGCACACCAGCCGACCATCGGACGCGAAGTCGCCATCAAAATTGTGCTGCCCCAGTATGCCAACCACCCGGAATTCATCCGGCGTTTTGAGGCTGAAGCACAGATGGTGGCACGCCTGGAACATCCGTTTATCGTCCCCCTGTACGATTACTGGCGCGAACCCGGCGGCGCGTATCTGGTCATGCGCTATCTGCGCGGGGGCAGCCTTGCCGACAGGCTGCGCCGGCAGGGGGGATTAGATGCTCCAACCACGCTGCGTGCCTTTGATCAGATTTGTGGTGCCCTGATGATGGCACATCAGAACGGGGTCATTCACCGCGATCTCAAACCGGCAAACATTTTGCTGGACGAAAGTGGCAACCATTATCTGGCAGATTTTGGCATTGCCAAAAACCTGACCGAACAAAACGCGATTACCCAGACCGGCATGCTTGCCGGATCGCCCGCGTATATCGCGCCGGAGCAGTTGCGCGGGGATACTGTCACGCCGCAGTCGGACGTGTACAGCCTCGGCGTGATGCTCTACGAAGTTCTGACCGGGCAGCACCCGTTTGACGGCTTGCCCACCACCGCCCTGCTGGTCAAGCACCTCAGCGAACTACTGCCGTCCATTTTCCCCACCCGCAGCGATCTGCCCGAAGTCGTTGACGATGTCATCCAGAAAGCAACTGCCAAAGACCCGGTAGAACGCTATCCCGATACCCTGACCCTTGCGACTGCTCTGCGCCGCGCTTTTGTGGGCGAGTCGGTTTCGACCATTGATCTCGCGGAAGTAGCGCACAGAACGGAGCTGCTCGAAGAAGCCGATCTGAGCGATGTAAAAAATCCCTACAAAGGGCTGCGCGCCTTTCAGGAAGCGGATGCCGGGGATTTCTTTGGGCGCGAGGCACTGGTGCAAACGATCCGCAAACGCTTGCTTGAAGAAGCCGACCCGCTGGCACGCTTTCTGGCGGTGGTGGGACCCAGCGGCAGCGGCAAATCCAGCGCGGTTAAGGCAGGGGTCATCCCCACCCTGCGCCATGATACCATGTCCGGCTCAGGAAGCTGGTTTATAGTCGAAATGGTACCCGCCGCCCACCCATTGGAGGAACTGGAAGCCGCCCTGCTGCGCGTGGCAGTCAATCCGCCGGAAAGCCTGCTCAGCCAGCTCAAAGGGGATGAACGCGGGTTGCTGCGCGCCAGCAAACGGGTGCTGCCCGCCGATGAAACGCAGCTGTTCCTGTATATTGACCAGTTTGAAGAAGTCTTTACGCTGGTCGAAGACGAAGCCGAACGCGCCCACTTTCTGAGCAGCCTGTACGCTGCTGTCACTGACCCAACGAGCCGCCTGCGCATCGTGATCAGCCTGCGTGCCGACTTCTACGACAAGCCGCTGAATTACCCCAATTTTGGCGAACTGATCCGCCGCCGTACTGAACTGGTACTGCCGCTGAACCCAACCGAACTCGAAGCAGCGATCACCGGACCGGCACACCGAATAGGCGCTAAACCAGAACCCAGCCTTGTGACGGCAATCGTGTCTGATGTGCAGGAACAACCCGGCGCGCTGCCGCTGCTGCAATATGCGCTGACCGAATTGTTTGAACGCCGCGAAGGACGGCTGATGACGCTGGCGGCTTACCGCGAAATTGGCGGTACGCTGGGGGCACTGGCGCGGCGCGCAGACGAAATCTATGAAAACCTCAACCCGGCTGGGCAGGAAGCCGCCCGACAGTTGTTCCTGCGACTGGTCACGCCCGGAGAAGGCGGCGAAGATACTCGCCGGCGCATTTTGCAGGAAGAACTGCGCTCGGTCAGCGGCAGTCACGAGCTGATGCAGCACGTGCTGGACACCTTCAGCAAATATCGCCTGCTGACCTTTGACCGGTCGCCGGTTACGCGCAGCCCAACCGTGGAAGTCGCCCATGAGGCGCTGCTGCGCCGCTGGACCCGCCTGCGCCGCTGGCTGGACGATGCCCGTGAAGATCTGCGCATTCAGCGCCGTGTACATAACGAAGCAGCAGAGTGGTTGAATGCCGGACGCGACAGCAGTTTTCTGGCGCGGGGGTCGCGGTTGGCACAATTTGAAGACTGGATCGCGGATACTTCACTGGCGCTCACCAGCGAAGAACGTGCCTATCTGGACGCCAGCATTGCCGCCCACAAAGCGCAGGAAGCGGCCGAAGCGGCGCGATTGGCGCGCGAACGGGCGCTGGAAGCACGCAATCGCCAGCGCTTGCGCCAGCTTGCCGGCGTCTTTGCCGCTGCTGCCGTCGTTGCCGTGCTGCTGAGTATTGTTGCCATTTCACAGAGTCAGGAAGCGGCATCTGCCCGTCAGATTGCGGAGCAGAATGCCATTCGCGCCGAACGCAGCGCAGACGAAGCGACCAGCATCGCGCTGGCAGCAAACGCGGGCAACGCGCTGACCGCTGATCGCCCGACACTGGCGCTGGCACTGGCATTGGAATCGAGCCTGATGTTCGACCCGCCGCTGTCTGAAGCGGAGCGAACCCTCGCGCGGATTGCCTATGCGCCGGGCGCGGCAAGGGTCTTTGGCAGGCATCCCCAATCCGTCACTTCGGCTGCCTTCAGCCCCGATGGGCAACTAGCTGTCACCGGCTCAACAGACGCTATCGCCCGCCTGTGGGACACGCAGACAGGCGCAGAAATCCGCAGCTTCGGCGGGCACAGCGCCACAATCACCACCGTTGCGATCAGCCCAAGCGGTCAGGTGCTGGCAACGGGTTCGGTAGATACAACCATCCGGCTGTGGAATTTGCAAACCGGAACGCTGCTGCTAACCCTTGAAGGACACACAGATCGGGTCAACGCACTTGCCTTCAACCCGACAGGCGAAACCCTCGTTTCTGTCGCTAACGACCAATCGATCCGCTTCTGGAACACGGCAACAGGCGCGGTGCGCCGCGTAATCCCCCCGGCAGATACCACAGTCTGCACTGATCCCAGCGGCATTAGCTGCAATGGGCACAGCGGCAGCATTCTTGATGTCGCTTATAGCGCGGAGGGGCGCTTCATCGTCACCAGTTCCGGCGCGACCAACCCCGACGGCAGCGCACGTGACCGTGTCGCCCGCGTGTGGAACGTCTCTACCGGCGAACAGGTGCGGGTGCTGGCGCCTGACGACGAAAACGCCGGATTCGTGCGCGCAGTAGATATCACGGCGGACGGGCAGTATGTCATCTCGGCATCGTATGACCTGACCGGCGGTAAAATTCGGCTCTGGAGTGTTTCGACAGGCAGGCAGCTACGCCTGTTTGAAGGGCACAATGACGTGATTACCAGCATTGCGTTCAGCCCCGGTTCGCAAACCTTCGCCTCCGGATCGTGGGATCGTACCTTGCGCATTTGGGAGACAGCAACCGGGCTGGAATTGCAGCGCTTTGTTGAACATACTGACAATATTCTCGCCACCGTTTACAGCCCGGACGGGCAGTACATACTGACCGGGGCTGGCAACCTGGGCGGCACCCCTAACGACACACGGGCGATTCTGTGGAATCTGCGTAACCGCGCTGAAGTCATCCGCTTCCGCGGGCACCGGAGCTGGGTCTGGAGCGTGACCTTCAGCCCCGATGGCACGCGCGTACTGTCCACTTCGGGACGACTGCAAAACACGGGCGGTGACAACAGCGCGCGCGTCTGGGACGCTGCTACAGGCGAACAGCGCTTGATCCTGCAGGGGCACACCCATGTCGTCAGCCGCGCGGTGTACAGTCCGGATGGCCGCTGGATCGCGACGAGTTCGTGGGATGGCTTTGTCATCCTCTGGGATGCCACCACCGGCAATGAACTCGCCCGCTACACCGGGCACATTCGCGGTGTCAACAGTGTTGCCTTCAGTCCCGATGGTCAATACCTGCTCAGCGGCAGCAGCGATTGGACCATGCACCTGCTGCGCATTGTGACCGACGGAGCGGGCGTGCAGTTGCAGCAGGTACGCCGTTTTGGGTCGATTGTCACTGCTGATGCCGAGAACCAGAATGCACAGACAGTGGTCTATGTCCTGTTCAGCCCTGACGGACGCTATGGATTATCCACCTCGCGTGATGGCATCGCCCGCCTGTGGAGTCTGGAAAGCGGTGAACTCGTCCGCGAATTCAGTGGACACACCGCGCGGCTGGAAAGCGCGGACTTCAGCCGCGATGGCACACTATTGGTGACTGCCTCGTGGGATGGAACAGCAATTGTCTGGGATGTAGCAACAGGCAGCCCCGTGCAGCGCTTCACCGGGCACGGTGGCTACGTCGTAGGGGTCGCCTTCAGTCCCGACGGACAGTTCGTGCTGTCTGGCGCGTCGGACAATACCATCCTGCTCTGGCGCATCTCCAATGGTGAAGAAGTACGCCGCTACGAAGGGCATTCTAACTGGGTGCTCAGCGTCGCCTTCAGCCCCGATGGGCAGTACATCGTCAGTGGCGCGGAAGACGACACCACCCGCATCTGGCGCATCCATATCACCCTGCCCGAATTGGTCAACTGGATCGAAAACAACCGGTATGTGCGACCGCTGACGGCAGATGAACGTTCGCAGTATCGTGCAGAGGAAACGGATACCCAGCCGGAGGCAGCAAATGGCGGATAACTTGCTGGTAACGACCGGCTGGCTGGCGGCGCATCTGGCAGACACAGACCTGCGTATCGTTGATATTCGCGGGCATGTGCTGCCTGCCACAGAGCCGCCGCCGCATTACTTCAACCACTACGATGATTACACGCAGGCGCACATCCCCGGTGCAGTGTTTGTGGACTGGGTGCACGAAATTACTGACCCGCAGTCACTGCTGCATGCCCGCATTGCCCCGCCGGAGCGTTTCGCCGGGGTCATGCAGCGCTGCGGCGTGGACGAGAATACCTTTGTAGTCGCTTACGACGACGCCAACGGCATGTTCGCCGCACGGCTGTGGTGGGCGCTCAACTACTACGGGCATAGCGCGGTCGCGGTGCTGGATGGCGGTTGGCAGAAGTGGCTCGCAGAGGGACATCCCACAACGGCGGCACAGCCACAGATTGCCAGCACAGTGTTTACGCCGCGTTCCAACCCGGCATGGATACGGACCGGCGACCAGATCGCAGCAGGGCTGCAAGCGTCTGGCAGTGGGGCAGCGCAGCTTGTCGACGTGCGCACGCCGGGTGAATTTGCCGGGCAGGCGTCACGCGCAAAACGCGCAGGGCACATCCCCGGCGCGGTCAACCTGCCGCGCAGTGAACTGCTCGCGCTGGATGGCACGCTGCTGCCGCCCGACCAGTTGCGGGCACTGTTTGCCGAACGCGGCATTGTCGCCGGGGAAATCGTGACTTACTGCAATGCTGGTGTCTCCGCCAGCTACGGACTGCTGGCACTCAAAGCCGCTGGACTCGGTGATCAGGCGGCAATGTACGATGGCTCATGGAAGGACTGGGGCAACGACGACAGCAAACCTATCGAAACGTAGCGCAGCGCCGCATATCTCTCACCCCAGTGCTTAAAGATCAAGAAGCAGGGTGGCAATTGACAGGTAAATCAGCAACCCGGTGGCATCCACCAATGTCGTAATCATCGGTGCGGAAACCAGCGCCGGATCGAGTTTGAGGCGGTATGCCACCAACGGAATGACCGCGCCCATCACATTTGCCCATGTACAGATCAACACGATTGCCAGCCCGACGACCAGCGCCAGCGCAAAATCCTGATCCCAGATATAGACACGCCCGCCTGCAACCAGTCCCAGCGTAATCCCCAGCAAGAAGCCGCTGAGCAGCTCCCGGCGAAAAACACGAAAAATATCCCGAAAACGAATATCCTGCACAGCCAGCCCGCGAATGATGGTTGAAACGGTCTGTGCGCCAGTATTGCCCCCCGTGCCAATCAGCATGGGAATAAAGAAGGTCAGCGCAACCACAGCGGACAACTGCGCGTCAAACAGGCGCATCACCGTGTCTGTCAGGGTCGCGGCGACCATCAGCATCAGCAGCCAACCAATACGACTGCGCAGCACTTTGCGCAAGGGCACTGTAAAATAGGGTTGGTCCACGGCATCGCGCCCCACACCGCCGAAGCTCAAGAGGTCTTCGGTCTGTTCCTCGACCAACACATCAATGATGTCGTCAATCGTGACAATGCCCAGCATTTTGCCGGCTTCATTGACCACCGGCATCGCCAGAAAATCGTAACGCGCGACCATGCGTGCCACAGTTTCCTGATCCATTTCCGGCAGCACAGAAATCACATCGGTTTCCATAAACGTGCTGACCGGGGTATCCGGCGGCATCATGATAATTTCGCGCAGGGAGGTCACACCCAACAGCCTGCCCTGGGCATCAACGATGTACATGTTGGTGACGGTTTCAACCTCGTCATTCACCTGCCGGGTCAGGTCGAGGATTTGCTGCGCGGTCATCGCTGGTGTGGCGCGCACATAACGCTCGGTCATCATCAACCCAGCGCTGTCTTCCGGGTATTGCAGCAGGCGCGTGACCTCAGCGGCGTCTTCGCGTTCCATTGCCGCCAGCAGTTCTTCCTGGCG
Organism: Anaerolineae bacterium; assembly: GCA_034435675.1. GTDB lineage: Bacteria > Chloroflexota > Anaerolineae > Aggregatilineales > Phototrophicaceae > DAOTWP01. Next base: position 28,504 of record DAOTWP010000182.1, on the reverse strand, counting down.
CTCCGGCACATCCTCGGTCAGGATTTCGACAACGTCATCCATCTCCATCTGGTCAAGGATGTCGCCTGCATGTTCCACGGACAACTGCTGCAAAAGGGTCCGTGTGGCTTCCGCGCCCATTTCGTTCAGCACTTCCGCCGCCTGATCGGACGAAAGCATCGTGAATACGCGGTAGCGGTCTTCCTCGTTCAGCCGTTCGAGAATATCCGCAATGTCTGCCGGGTACTGTTCATCCAGCACAGGGCGCATTGCTTCGAGGTCATTTTCTTCCAGCGCAACCTGAAGCAAGTACTCCAGCCGTTCAGTGATTGCCGACATCATCTTCCCTCCTGCGATCCGCATACATGGATACACGCAATATCAATCCAGGCGCAGGGGACCGGGATGTGATCCGGTGCCCCTGCATGAATACGCCTTACAGATGCAAGCCGGAATTGTCGCTGCGGGCACTTTCGAGGCTGCGTACTGTGGCACTCAGTTCCTGGCGGCGGGCGCTCAACAGCGCGTTCATCATGCGCGTTTGCATGGTCAATGCATCGCTGAGTACATCTACTTTGCGGTGCAGGTCGGCGATTTCAAGCTCGTTTTTCAGGTTGACCTGAAAATCGTTGTCCGCCATCGCGCGGTCTTTTTTCGCCTGACGATTCTGTGACATCAGAATCACCGGCGCTTGCAGTGCCGCCAGTGTGCTGAGCGTCAGGTTGAGCAGGATAAAGGGGAACGGGTCAAATGCCTGCACACCGAGCGCGAAGTTGACGGCAATCCAGACTGCCATCAACAGGGCAAACGAGATGATGAAGCGCCAACTGCCGGCAACGGTGGCGAGACGGTCTGCCAGCCGGTCCCACAGGGTTGCTTTCTCGTCAATGTTTTCGTACACATCATCGGTGACAGTGTGCGGGCGCAGCGTGCGGATTAACTGCTGCGCTTCTGGACTCAGCAGGCTGTCCAGTTCTTCGATTTCGGCAATCAGTTGCTCAATCCGATCATCGCTGATGTCTTCCGGCGAAACAGCGCGAATACGATCCAGGAGCAGGTCGTTGTACATGGAAAACCTCCTCATAGACGGCTCTGCTAATGCGGAACCGCTGCCGGGCATCTACCCCGATGCCGCTGCAAACGCAGCAGCAAACAATGGCGAACTACCCGAAATCTGACGATGAATTTGTAAGATTTTGAAGGAGGTGCCGTACTCGGCAGTTTTACCCGTAATGGGTTCGGCGATAACACGCTGACCGCGCTGTTCGCCCTGCCGTCAGAGGTTAAGGGGGAGGAGCGCTACTTTACGTGATCGCCGCTGGCTAAGTGCGGCACGCTCGTTCGGGCACTGCTGTTGTCGTTCATTACAAGTCCCTTGATCGGACCAACGATTGCGGAGTGTGGATCTTCCACACCAGCAAGACCACAATACACCCGGATTGCGGTTTTGTAAAGCACCCAAAATGGTTGTCCGTAAACGTTTTCAGCATTCCCCCGATAACGTGGGGTCAGGTTGACAGGCGAATTTTGGGTCTGTTAGACTGAAACTACTTACGCCCACAAGCACACTCAGGACCTGCATCATGAACCATTATTTTGCACCCGACCCTGCCGCGGCTGACCAACACAACTATGAGGGGATGGTTCACTTACAAAACGGCAATCTTGCAGACGCGCTGGAGTCCTTCACTCAGGCAGTCACATATAGCGACGATCCCATTCTGACAGCCGTCGCCCATTTCAACCGGGGCGCGACCTACTTTTATCTGGGCGATCTGTCTGCTGCCATCGAGGACTTCAACCAATCGCTTGAAGCCAACCCATCTTTTGCCGAGGCTTACGCCAATCGCGGTGTCGCCTACCGCCGCCTGGGACAGCTTGACGCAGCGGTTGCAGATTACGAACAGGTGCTGGCGTTGAAACCGCCCGCGCCGCTGCTTGCCGCCGCCTACTACAATCGCGGTCTGGTGCGCATGGAACAGGATAACCTGAACGGCGCCCTGGCAGACTATGCACAGGCAATCCAGCTCAAACCGCCTGCGGCTCAGCTTGCGCCGATCTATACCAGCCAGGGCATTTTACATGCGCAGCAGGGCGACCACGCGGCAGCACGCGCGGACTTTGACCGTTCTACCGCCCTCGACCCGGACTACCCCGAAGCATACCTCAACCGGGCGCTGCTTGCCCGCGCAGAGGGCAACCTATCAGCAGCGGCACTCGATCTGGAAACTGCGCTGCGCCTGAATCCCAGGGATGACATGGCACTGAACCAGCGCGGGCAAATCCGGCTGGCACTGGGCGCGTTCCAGCCCGCTATGGATGATTTCAGCGAAGTGCTGCGGCTCAACCCCGCTGATGCCAGCGCCTACCTGTATCGGGCAATTGCGTGGCACCAGCAGGGCAACCCCCGCGCGGCGCTGACCGACTACGATCTGGCGATTCGTCTTGCGCCTGACATCCCGGCAGCCTACAACAACCGTGCGGTTGCGCGGCAGGCGCTGGGTGATCTGGCAGGCGCAGTGCAGGACTACCAACGGTATTTGTTGTTGGGCGGCGCTGATGCTGACGGCACACGGGCGGAAATCGAGTCAACCATCGCGACGCTCAAAGCACAGTTGAACGGCTGAACGCAAAAGGCTGCACACGGGCGGCAGCGCTTGCAGTGCAGCGAACGCTTACCCTGCGCAGTGCCCACGTTTGCCCGCTGCCTGCCTGCGCAAAAGGAACTTCTGTGCAGTTGATGCTGTCTGGATAGGTACATACGACCATACAAGGCATAAGGACTGAGTCGTTCCATGGATCCAAACATCCCGACGGCACGCAAGCAACGCCCACGGCAGACGGCGCGCAAGCCTGCCGCGCCTAAGCCTGCCGCGCCTAAGCCTGCCGCGCGCAAAGTCGTGCCCCGACGAAAACCTGCTCAAAAAGCCATGTCGGGTGCCGCCGTAACCGCCCCGCGTGTGCCATCGTTTGCGCAGCAGCGTGCCCAACAGGAAGCCGCAACCGCGCAATCTGCCGCGCCGCCCGCGCCACTCCCGCCCATGCCGCCCGCCCGCCCAGCACCGGCGTTCGCCAGCGGTGTGCAGCAGCGCCGCAGTGTCTCGCGCCACCATGCAGCAGGTTCACGCCGCAAATGGGGCTTAATTGCGCTGGTTGGCGGGCTGGTGGCTGCGCTGTCCGTCTGCGCGGCGCTGACGCTGGGGGTGCTGCTGCTCTATGGCGGGGGCATCCTGCCCGGTGTGCGCGTGCTGGACGTGCCGCTCGGCGGCAAATCGGTTGAAGAAGCCATCAATGCGCTAAATCGTAACTGGGGTTCGCTGACGGTCACCGATGGCGAGCGCACGTGGCAGCTTGACCCGGCTGCATTGGGGCTGCAACTTGACACATACGCCACAGCGCAGCGCGCTTATGATCAGGGACGCGGGCTGGGCAGCCCGTTCAGTGCTGTGCTGGGCGTCAACGTTGCGCCAGTGCTGATTTTTGATACGAATGCTGCCCGCATCGGTCTGTACGATTTCGCGCCCACTGTGCAAACGCCCGCTGTCAATGCCGGTGTGCGCTTTGTCAACGGACAGGTCGAAGCGACCCCCGCGCAGGATGGACGCGCGCTCGATGTAGAAGCAACCGTTGCGCAAATCGCCGCAGACCCGGAGACGATGCTCGCTGATGGCGTGCTGCATCTCGTCATCGGCAGAGTTGCCCCTGCCGTAACCGACTCCAGCGGCATGGTGGCAGCAGCAGCCCAGATCCTGGCAAGTCCGCTGCAAATTCGCCTGTACGACCCGATCCGCGATGAATGGGGTGGTTGGAATCTGCCGCCGGAACAATGGGCGGGCTGGCTCACCGCCGCGCCGGACACAAACAGCACAACCGGGCTGGCGCTGGCGGTTGATCCTGTTCTGGTGCGGGCATTCCTGGAGCAGCAGGCAGGCGCGTTCGGTGTTGGGCGCTACATCAATGTGGATGAAGGCGTCGCGGCAGTGCAGCAGGCGATTGCCGCCAACCGCACTGATCCCTGGGTACGTGTCTACGAGCATGAACGCCAGCACACCGTGCAGCCGGGCGAAACAATTATCAGCATCGCATGGGATTACGGCGTGCCATACCCCTGGGTGCAGGCAGCGAACGGCGGCATCGAGAGCTTATCAGTAGGGCAAAGCATCACGATTCCGTCGGCGGATAACTTTCTCCAACTCCCGATAGTGCCGGAAAAGCGCATCATCGTCAGCATCAGTGAGCAGCGCACACGGGTATTCGAGAATGGCGAACTCAAATGGGACTGGGTCAGCAGCACGGGCATCAACAGCAGTCCAACATGGACGGGGATTTACCAGATTATCTCCCACGAACCCAACGCTTATGCAGGCAACTGGAATCTGTGGATGCCCAACTTTATGGGCGTGTATCGCCCGATTCCCGGTGCCGATTTCACCAACGGCTTTCACGGGTTCCCCACCCGCGGCGGCAGTCAACTGCTGTGGACCAACAGCCTCGGCACGCGCGTAACCTATGGTTGCATCCTGCTCAGCAATGAAAATGCTCAGACGCTGTACAACTGGGCGGAAGCAGGCGTCGTCGTCGAAATTCGCCCCTGAATGCAGCGCATCACGGGAGAGCGAAACGTGGCTCTCCCCGGCTGCAACCCTGCTTTTCAGCCACTTCGGCGGGCTTAATGCTGCCCCTATTGACATGATTCCTCGTCAAAGTAGATAATAAATGCAAAGGATTTTTTAGCAGTTCTCAACAAAATATCCGCAGGGGCACATTTATGAAAACGCTGAACCAACTCCGACAGACCGTCAAAGATATGCGCTCACGCATCTATCGCGATTGGGGCGCGACCCATGTAACCAGGGGCAATTTGGACGAGGCAATCCAGACTTGCAGCAAAGCGTTGGCACTGAACCCTGCGCTCGCTGATGCCTACTTCAACAGAGGCATGGCATACGAAGCAAGAGGCGACTACGCCGACGCCATCCATAACTTCGATGCGGTTTTAGCGTTGGATCCCAAACGTGCCGCCGCTTACCTGCATCGTGGGCTGGCACATTATTACCGTCAGGAGATACAAGACGCCATTGCTGACCTGAACCTTGCCATCTATTACGACCCGCGGCAGCCATCCAGCTATGTCCAGCGGGGCGTGGTCAACGCGGCACTGGGCAACCTGCCCGCAGCATTGAGCGACTATCACGCCGCCGTGCGCCTTAACCCGGTTTACCCGCCTGCCTACCGCTGCCGGGGTGAAGTGCGCGAACGATTGTCGGATCGCCGGGGAGCCGCACAGGATTATGCGACCTACCTGCGCCTGACAGACGGTACACACAACCGTGACCGGACAGAAATCGCCGCGCGGCTGCACGCGCTGCTGCAAGCTGCCGCCTGACACAAAGCCCCATACACGACTGCAAACGGGCAAATCAGCCCGTTTTCTTTTGCTGCAACGAACCCCATGCCTGCCCGCGAACTGGCAGGCACACCCATAACCCGTGCGGCTGCACACCGGTGGAATACCCTGCTCTACTACTGCGGATGTTGCGATTTACGCTTCTCCTGTGGCATATGGTCTTAACCCACCCTTGACCCTGCTTCAATGCTGGACGACGATTCGGGCAGGCATCAACCAGCCATAGGCAGTTACAGACTGCCGCATGGATAATTGGCTTAGGAACATTCACAGGGCAGAAGGCAGATGAAAATCGGTGTACTCGCGCTTCAGGGCGCATTTATCGAACACGAAACCACACTGCGCCGCCTGGGCGCTGAGGTCGCGCAGGTGCGCCTGCCACAACAGTTGCAGGATTTAGATGGGCTGATTATTCCAGGAGGAGAAAGCACGACAATTGGCAAACTTGCCGTACAATATGGCTTGATTGAACCCTTGCGCGCATTTGCGCGCAGCACCCCGACATGGGGAACCTGCGCCGGGATGATCTTTCTCGCTAAAGACATAGGCATTGACCGTCAGCCAATTCTCGGTGTGCTGGACATTAGCGTCAATCGCAACGCTTTCGGCAGACAACTGGACAGTTTTGAGGTTGATCTGCCCATTCAAGGGCTGCAAGGCGAACCGTTTCATGCCGTATTCATTCGTGCGCCGCTGGTCACGCAGGTGGGGCAGGGCGTCCGCATCCTAAGCACACTGCCGGATGGGCGTATTGTCGCTGTACAGCAGCGACATCTGCTGGCAACGGCATTTCACCCGGAACTCACACCGGATGACCGCCTGCACCGCTATTTTCTGGCGCTGGTTTCCTCAAACCAGCATCCACCGCGCTAAGAACACCGAGAACGCCGAACGCACCATTCGGGCTTACAATTGACGAAAATGATGCAAGATTCTGGTGTTCATTCTGTTTGAGGACATGCTAAAATATCGCGCACATTGATCCGCAATGCCTTGCATTGGGCTATACTAAAATCAAACCAAACCAGTACCCCCTGTGGGTTCTCGACGCGGAGGATTGGCTGCATGAAAACAAAATGGCTGCTGGAGCCGTTAAATCTGATTGATGGTGACGAAGAAGATCTTTACGAGGATGACCCGGCAGAGCTGGACGATGAAGAGGACTTCGATGAAGAACTCGATGAAGTCCTCGATGATGAGGATGTCTTCACTGAAGATGAAGAACTGATCGAAGATGAGGAGTTCGACCTCGAAGCAGTCGAAGATGAGGACGAACTTCTTGACGACGAAGGCTATGATGTAGACGAATTCGACGACGACGACGACCTCTACGACGACGATGAAGATGATCTCTATGACGAGGAAGATGAGGACGAAGGCTATTATTTCGACGATGATCGTTATTAGTTAACGCTGCCGGGCATTGACGCCCATGATGGCGGGAGCCTGCTTCCCGCCATCAGCGCCATTGAGACTATCAAAACAATCTCCTGACCCTTCCTAAGCGCCGAATACCCTTGTATGATTGACGCGCTATTTGTATATTCTCCTTCAACCAGATGTAAGGATAATCTTCTGCTTTTTGGCGCGGTGCGTGCCGTTTGCCATAGCAGATATGCCGGTACATGTCTACGCCCGCTTTAACGGCTAAACCAGCGGTCAGACGCACAGGCGGTTTGCCAACGATACCTGACTACTAACGGCAGGTGCTTTATGAGTGAAAACATTCAGGGACTTTTGTTTCAACTTGACCACGCCAGCGCGAATGTACGCAGCCAGGCAGTTCTGAGTCTGGGGAAGAGCGGCGACCCGGAAGCCATCGCGCCGCTGGTCGAGGTACTGCTCAACGACACAGAACTGCCCGTTCAGGAAGATGCCACCTGGGCACTGGTACGCTTTGGGACATCGGCGGTCGAACCACTCGTTCACGCATTGCGCAGCGCCAACCCGCAAGCGCGGCATAACGCGGCACACACACTGGGGAAAATCGGCAATCCGTTGGCGGTCCGCCCGCTGACCGCCTTGCTGGCTGATTCTGATAGCGCGGTGCGGTTGAAGACGGTCTACGCGCTGGGGCAAATTGGCGACGCGCAGGCAATCCCCGCACTGCTTCCGCTGCTCGATGATGTCAATCAGGAAGTACGCTGGATGGTGGTTGAAGTGCTGGAGGGCTTTGGGCAGCCAGCGGTAGAGCATTTGCGGGCAGCACTGCGGCATTTATCCGCACAGGTGCGCGAACTGGCAACAGATATTCTGGGGAATATTGGGGACAGCTCGGCAGTGGAGGATCTGCTGGCAGCAGCGAACGATGCGCACTGGCAGGTGCGGCTGGCAGTGGCGCAGGCGCTGGGCTTGCTGGGACAGGCTCGCGCAGCAGAAACCCTGCAAACGCTGCTGAATGACCCGGATGTGCGCGTGCGCGCAATGGCAGAAAACGCCCTGAAGCAGTTGGCGCGTTCGCGGCGTTGAGACCTCTATGCTGCCAGTAATAGCGGGCGCATCCACGCTGAACAAATATCCCGATATCGGCACAAACAAAAGATGGGGTATGCCATATCGGGCACACCCCACCTGCTAACCGGCACACACCTGGCGGTCAACCGCCGGGACCGACCGGTTGGCGGGAATTACCATCCGCGCCCGGCGATTTTATCGCCTTCGGACATCGTACCGACGTTGATGCCGACCATCGGCTCGCCCAGGGCGCGGCTGACGTCCAGCAGAATCGCGGGGTCATTGTAGTGGGTGACGGCTTCCACAATCGCCTTCGCGCGTTTAGCCGGATCGCCGCTCTTGAAGATACCGCTGCCCACAAAAACACCATCCACCCCAAGCTGCATCATCAGCGCGGCATCTGCTGGTGTTGCCACCCCGCCCGCCGCAAAATTGACCACGGGCAGGCGTCCTAGCCCGGCAGTTTCCTTCACCAGCTCATAAGGTGCCTGAATATTCTTGGCATATGTCCACAGTTCATCCTCATCCATGCTGGTCAGGCGGCGAATCTCACTGTTGACCGCCCGCGCATGGCGCACTGCCTCGACCACATCGCCCGTACCCGCCTCACCTTTCGTGCGCATCATCGCCGCGCCTTCGCTGATGCGCCGCAGCGCTTCACCCAGATTGCGGCAGCCGCATACAAACGGCACTTTGAAGCGCCACTTGTTGATATGATGTTCTTCGTCTGCCGGGGTCAGCACTTCACTTTCGTCAATATAATCCACACCGAGCGCTTCCAGAATTTGCGCCTCGACAAAATGCCCAATGCGCACTTTTGCCATCACTGGAATCGTCACAGCGTCCATAATCTGCTGAATCATGTCCGGGTCGCTCATCCGCGCGACACCGCCCTGCACGCGAATATCCGCAGGAACCCGCTCCAGTGCCATCACCGCGCATGCACCGGCATCTTCGGCAATCTTTGCCTGCTCCGGTGTAACCACATCCATGATTACCCCGCCCTTAAGCATTTGTGCCAAACCACGCTTAACACGATCAGTGCCGGTTTCACCAGTACCATTGTTCCCGTTTTGATGCAGACCATTCTCTGCCATACTTACGCCACTCCTGATCACTATTACAGGGTCTATAGGTAGCGTACCGTTGCCCCTGCCGCATCTATATGTCCACTTCAGACCATTTTATTCCATGCAGACCGTCAGATACAGGCGCGTTTTACCACCCTGTCTATAACCTAATCTCAACATGCGGCGCTATGCCCCCTGTTGTATACTGACAGCAGAGTAAATCAAAGGACTGCACAGGCATGTCAGGTGACCAATCGCGGGAATCGCTTTCCTTTGACGCTGCACGGGCAGCGCTGCAACGTGACGACGCTGCGCGCGAGCAGCAGCGCTTGCAGGAACGACTGCGGCAGCGGGCAGTACAGTACGCTGCGCCACTTAAAACACCGGAAGATACCCACGATACCGGATTCAATGTGCTGACATTTGATCTCGGTGACGAACGCTACAGCGTGGATGTACATCTGGTGCGCAGCGTGCGTCCGGTTGGCAAAATCGCACCGGTGCCGGGGCTACCCCGCTTCTATACCGGGGTAGTCAATCTGCGGGGGACCATCACAACCATCCTTGACTTGCGAGTGTTCTTTGAGCTATCTGCTGCCCGCCACACCCCAGCACCAGAACTGATTGTTATCCACAACAACAATCTGGAACTGGGATTGCTGGCAACCCATGTCTGGGGTGTGCTGCGTGTCTCTACAGCGGAAATTGAACCGATGGACGAAATGCGCTATGCGCGCGGTGTGACCGCAGCAGGCTTAGTGCTGTTGGACATGCAGCAGTTGTTGAACGACGAACGGCTAATCATCGGCGGGACGAGCGAACGATGAGCGAAAACTCCTTGCAAACAACGACGGTACGTACACTGTGGGCAACGGTCTTTAACAGCATTGTCGTGAGCATTGTGCTGGCAGCCATTGCCCCGCTTGCGCTGCTAGCCCTGACACAGGGCATGAGCCTGACCGAACTGCTGGGCTGGCTGCTGCTGATGGGCATCCTTGCTGGCATTCTCGGCGTGCTGGTCTACGCCCGCACTTATCAGCGCTTATCACAAACTCTTGACGAATATGTCCAGATTCTCGAACGAGTGGCTGAAGGGGACTTGAGTGTACGCCTGGCAGTCGATGAACACGAATCCGGATCAGCAGACCGGCGGCTGCTGGTGCGGCTGGGCACTGCCATCAACCGCACGCTCGACCGGCTGCAAAACATCGTTCAGGAAATCAACCGAGCGCTCCAGCGACTGGACACCGATACACGCGAAATCCTCGCGGCAACAGAGCGCCAGATCACGATGGCAAATGAGCAAGACGCCGTCGTGACCGAAACGACTGCTACCGTGAACGAAGTGCGCGCTACCGTGACCGAAACCGCAGAACGCGCGCAGAGTGTTGCCGAAACCGCACAGATTTCTGTTGATATTTCCCGCGCGGGAACGGACGCAGTCTCGGAAACCATTCGCGGGATGGAACTCATCCGGCGGAAGGTCGAAGATATTGCCGATAACATCCTCGTGCTGAGCGAACACACGCAGCAAATCGGGGAGATCATCGCCACCGTCAACGCCCTTGCCGACCAGTCACGCATGCTGGCACTGAACGCCTCTGTCGAAGCAGCACGCGCGGGGGAAGAAGGCAAAGGCTTTGCCGTAGTCGCGATGGAAGTGCGCAACCTTGCTGACCAGAACCGCGACGCCACCGTGCAGGTACGCGAAATCCTGGGCGAAATTCAGCGCTCAACCAACACCGCCGTGATGGTCACTGAAGAAGGCAGCAAAGGCGTGGATCAGGGCCAATCGCTGGTCAACCGTGCCGGGGAGTCAATCCGCGATCTGGCGAAGGAAATCGAAGAAGCCGCACTCGCCGCCATGCAGATTGCTGCCAGCACACGCCAGCAGACGATCGGCATGGATCAACTGACACAGGCAATGCGCACAATCAAACATGCGACCACTGAAACTGTCAGCAGCACCATGCAGGTCGAGGCAAGCGTGAACCGCCTGCGAGACGCTGCTCACCGGGTTAATGAAGTGCTGGCGGGGCTGCGTCTGTCATGACTGACGATCACGAGCTGCTGAGTATCTTCTGGGGCGAGGTTGGCGAATACCTGAACGGGCTAAACGCCAACCTGTTACAACTGGAAACCACCAAGCCCGACAGCGTTGACCTGCGCGAACTGCTGCGCGAGATGAATCGTGTGGCACACAGCATGAAAGGGGCGGCGCGTGCTGTCGGGCTTGGCGTCATCGAAACACTGGGACACTATCTGGAAGAAGTCTTCGGGGCGGCGATGAGTGGGGCGCTGCGCCTGACTGCCGACATCAACGACACACTCTATGACGCGCTCGATCTGATTCAGCAAATTGCCGATGGTGAAGATGCTGATGAAGCAGCGCTGACAAACATCGTTGCCGCACTGGAACAGACGGTGGCGCGCTCGGCAACGGGCACAACCTTCGCAGCCAATGGCAGCGGCGGCACGAACACGGTTGAGCTAGAGACACAGACTGGCAAAGCATCGCCAGATGCCCGCCGCGAAGAACTGACCGAAGATTCAAGCGAAATCCCGGTTGTCCGCATCGACGAAGGCGAAGAACTCCCCGCGAAACCAGCGAAGGCAGATATCCGGCGCAAAACCGGCAAAACCCCGGTAGTGCCGCAAAAACCGCCTGCGCCCGGAACGAGTCTGCACAGCTTTAAGCCGCCCTCAAAGGATGTCAAAAGCGAGGTCGCTGACCTGCGCACAATGGTTGTGCGTCCGCCAGAAGACAGTATTCGTGTGTCTGTCAGCAAGCTTGACCGCCTGATGGCAGAGGCAAGCGAACTGCTGGTCGCACGTCTGCATGGCGAAGAACGCGCCCGGCAGATTGCGGTTCTGCGTCGGCAGCATAACCGCTGGCAGCGTGAATGGCGCAGCATCCGCGCGACGTATGTCCGTCTGGTGCGCCGCCTGCGCGAAGTGGATGAAGATACCGCTGCCGAAATGTCCACGCTGTTCAAATTTCTGGAGTTTAACCAGCGCCACCTGACTGACTCCCAGCGCCAGCTTATGCAGTTGGCGCAGGATGTCGCCAACGACAACACACGCCTGAGCGTGCTTGCCGACCAGCTTCAGGACGACATCAGCGCGATGCGGTTGGTGCCTTTTGAAACCATTCTGGGCGGCTTTCACCGCATGGTGCGCGACCTTGCCCGTGACACCGGCAAGGATGTCATGCTGGACGTAGACGGCGCAGGTGTCGAAATTGACAAGACCGTGCTGGATGCGCTCAAAGACCCGCTGATGCACCTCCTGCGCAACGCCATTGATCATGGCATTGAACTGCCAGCCGAACGCAGCAGCAGCGGCAAAGCGCCCACCGGGCGCATTAACTTGCAGCTAGAGCAGCGCGGCAGTGAAATCCTCGTGCGGGTGTCTGACGATGGACGCGGCATTGACCCCGCTCGAGTGCGGCAGGTTGCCGTTACGCGCGAATTGATGAACGAAAGTGACGCCGCCCGCCTGAGCGACGACGAGGCGCGCAATCTGGTCTTTCACCCCGGCTTCACAACCGCGGAACACCTCACCGCCCTCAGCGGGCGCGGGGTGGGCATGGACGTTGTACGTGATCGCGTCGAAAACCTGCGCGGGCGGGTCAGCTTGCAAAGCACACCGGGCAGCGGCACAGTGGTTACGCTCAGTGTTCCCGTCTCTTTGACCCGTATCCGCTGCATTCTGCTGCGCATTGGCGAAGCACAGTTCGCGGTGCCGTCCGGCATGGTCATCCGCATGCAGTTGCTCAAGCGCAGTCAGGTCTTTACTGCCAAAGGGCGCGAGGTGATTCTGCTGGATGACCGCCCCGTGCCGCTGGTCAGCCTTGCCAGCGTGCTGGGGCTTGAGAGCGCGCATACTGAACAGCCCGATGCTGATCTGTCAGTGTTGATTTTGCGCGCGGTGGATCGCCGGGTTGCGTTTGAGGTGGATTTTCTCGCCAGCGAACAGGAACTCGTCCTGAAATCGCTGGGGCGCGAACTGGCGCGGGCACGCTTTGTTGCCGGGGCGGCACTGCTGGGAACAGGCGATGTCATTATTGTGCTGGATGCCAATGAGCTGGTGCGCGCCGCCAGCGGGGGGCAGCAGCACGCCCGCCGTTTATCCCCAACAACCACGCTGGAAATCCCCACCCTGCCCAAAGCGCGCAGCCTGCGTATTCTGGTGGTGGACGACAGCATCACCACGCGCACACTCGAAAAGAACATTCTTGAAACTGCCGGTTTTGACGTTCGGGTGGCAATTGATGGTATCGAAGCCTGGACGATGATGGTTGACGAAGAATTTGACTTGATCATCAGCGATGTGGAAATGCCCAATATGGATGGGCTGGAACTGACACGGCGTATTAAAGAAAGCGCCCTAACGCGGCATATCCCCGTGCTGCTGCTAACGTCGCTCGGTAAACCGGAACAGCGCGAAGCGGGTCTTAAAGCCGGCGCAGATGCTTATATCATCAAATCACAGTTCAATCAGGGCGAACTGCTGGATCTGATCCGCTCAGTTGTTTAACCGGGTTGTCGTCGCTGGCACTCTGCTGTCAGGTACTGGATGGCAGGGAAATTTGCCAGGTTATGCAAGAATCGGCTAAAGAGTTGTCACAACTTCGTCAGGATTTCGTTAGTTACGTAGACAGTAATGGCTGCTGTACGACACAATAGAACTGTTTACAGGTTAACTGCCCGATGCCAATCATGACCGCCAGATCACCGATCAGGGTATTGCTTGCGGATGACAGCCCCACTATTCGCCATCATCTTGCTTCGTTGATTAACGAAACACCAGGTATTGAAGTCATTGGCGAAGCCAAGAACGGTGAAATGGCGCTGGCGCTGGTCAAGGAACTGCGTCCGGATGTGGTTTCAATGGATATCCGTATGCCAGGAATGGATGGGCTGGCAGCCACCCGGCGTATCATGACCGAGTGCCCGACGCCAGTGGTTGTCGTCAGCAGCATGGTTGAAAGTGATCTGGAGTTGTCGTTCCAGGCGCTGGAATCCGGCGCGCTCGCCGTTGTGCCCAAACCACCAGATCGCCATGATCCCTCCTTTCGCGAGAAACAGCGCCAGCTTGTCAAAACGCTGGTCGCAATGGCAGGGGTCCGGGTCATTGCGCGGCGACAGCGGTTTGAACCCGGCACGCCGTCTGACGGGTATATCCAGTCCAACGGCAGGGAACTACGTCGGGGACGCCCGCTGGAGCTGGTTGTGATTGGTGCCAGCGCGGGCGGTCCCAGCGCACTGACAACGCTGTTAGGCACACTGCCCGCCAGCTTCCCGCTGCCAGTGGTGGTGGTCCAGCATATGCCGCACGAGTTTCTGCCCGGTCTGGTGCGCTGGCTGGACAAATCAACACGTCTGGCAGTCGAGATGGCGGCAGATGGCGACGTTTTAAAGCCGGGTGTGGTACACTTATCACCAGGAATGATGCATACACTGGTAGAACGGCAAGGTGAAGTTCTGGTTGCGCGCCTGCTGCGCGAACAAGGAACATCTTATTATCAACCCTCAGTTAATGCATTGTTTTATTCTGCTGCCAGTGTTTGTGGACCTGCGACCGCCGCGATTATTCTGACCGGCATGGGTGACGACGGTGCAGACGGACTGCTGGCGATCCGTCAGGCGGGCGGGCGAACCTTCGCCCAGAATCAAGCCAGTTCAACCGTGTTTGGCATGCCCGCTGCGGCTATAGAGCGTGGCGCTGCCGAGTATGTGCTCCCGCTGGCGGGCATTGCGACAACGCTGATGCAGCTTATGCAGGCGAGTTGATCAGGCATCTTGAACGAACGGATTCATCAAATTATCTGGTGACAGCACTATGGCGCTAGAAGTACTGCTCGTAGAAGATAGCAAAACCCAGGCGGCGCAGATCAAGGAAACACTTGAAAGTGTGGGACTACGGGTGCGCATTGCCTATGATGGACCGGAAGGCATCCGCGAGGCAATTGAGAATCCGCCTGCGCTGGTGGTGCTGGACGTAAAACTACCCAGCATGGATGGTTTTCAGGTTTGCCGCCGCCTGAAGCGCAATCCGACCACACAGGATATTCCGGTAATTATGCTCACGGAGAAAGCCGGTCCGAAAGCGACCATGTCTGGACTGCGCGCAGGGGCGGATGATTACATCCCAAAGGACATTTTTGCTTCTGAGCACCTCATCAGCACGCTTCAGGAATTAGGCATCCTGGAGTGACAAAGCACACAGGGGTGTGACATGTCTGGACCCACAGGACCGTATAATATGCGTCCCCCCGTGATGAGCGTGCGGGTGGAAGACTCAATGGACATCATGATTGTGCGCGATACCGTGCGCCGTGCCGCGGGGCTGTTGGGCTTTGCCCCGGCACACCGGGCGCAGCTTGCCAGCGCGGGCGCAACACTGGCGGAACTGGTGCTCAAAACTGGCGAAGCGCATACGATCCACCTCAATGGTGTGGTCAACAGTTCCAAAACCGGTTTGCAGATTTCGTCGGAAACCCCCTGGCTGCAAGGGGTTTCGGTCAATAATGTGCTGCTGGCGCTGCGCTCCAAACTGGGTGATCTGGTTGATGAAATCATGCTGGAGGGCGACAATCCCCCGACGATCATTATGGTGATGTGGCTGAGCGACGCACGTACACTCGGCGGGCGCGGCACAAACCCTTACGCTGATGATGACGACACTGAAGAATGATGCGGACGTCCGGCTGGCGGTGCTGACCTTTCGGTTGGCGGCGCAGCTTTATGCCCTGTCGATTGCCGAAATCGTAGAAGTCGCGGCAATGGTCGAGGTGATTTCTGTGCCCGGTGCCCCTCGGGGTGTGCTGGGGTTCGCCAACCGGCACGGGGCGGCACTGCTTATGCTCGATCTCCGGCAGATTTTTGAACTGCCCACCGTACCAACTGACAGTGGGACGCTATTTATTGTGACCCAGCAAACCAACCGTTTAGTCGGGCTGGTTGTGGATGAAGTGCTGCAAGTGAAAGTTGTCCAGCTTTCTAGCTTGCGCCCTGTGCCATCCGTGCGAAAATACATACAGGGCATCTTGCAGGAAGACGACCAACTGCTGCAACTGGTTGCCCTGGATTCCTTGCTGGCGGTGTATTATCCCTCGTTCGACGAATAACGCAGTGCGTATCGAGGACTGAAGAGCCAATGACGACCAGACGCAAACCAGAACGAATTCTGATTGTTGCGAAGGACGAGGACCTGCGGGCTGACCTGACCGACACGCTGGAAAATGCGGGCGGGTACCTGACCAACCAGGCGAGTTCCTTCGAGGAAGCCCTCAGCGAAATCCTGCTGACAGAATTCGACCTGATTTTGACCGAGGCAGAACTGCCTGACCTGAGCGGCATGGACTTGCTGGCAGTTGTTGGCGGGCTGCGCCCCGGCGCCCGGGTTATTGTGATTGATGACGATCTCTCTGCCAAGAGCGCGGTGGCGGTCTTCCGCCTGGGCGCAGTTGATTATCTTTACAAACCGATCAACATGGCGTTTGTCTTGATGCAGGTGGAACGACAGCTTGAAATGCGCCGTCTGGAGCAGCAGCAGCGCCACACCCCCGAAGATGCCGAAGCCCAACCTGCTCAGACATCACGTGATCGTGCGCGCCGCCTTGACCCGCGCACCCGCCCCGCTGCGCTTGTGCTGGGGCGCCAGCAGTTCAAACGCATTAACATGGAACTCAGCCGCCTGCTCAGCCATGTACGCGCCAGCTTTGTCGGGTTGGTGGATAACGAAGGCAATATGGTCGGGGCGGCGGGCACGCTCGATGATTATGACCTGCAACTGTTGACCAAAGGACTGAGCATTGACCACAATGCCCAGCGCTCACTTGCCAGCATTTTGGAAGAAACCAAATTTCACTCTTCGTATTTCGAGGGTGACCACAATGGCGTTTATATTATCGAGTTCGGGAATCCTTACACAGTGTCGCTGGCAGTGATTTGCGGTGCGGATGTCAAACCCGGCATGGTCTGGCTATACAGCAAACGCACCGCGGCAATCATCAATGACGAGATACTCAAGAGCATTCCCCAGCCGAAATCGCTGCCTCGCCTGCAGGAATGACCTGTCTCGTTGCGCAGGTGCTTCAGACGGCGCTGCTCTGGCGATACAAATCCACAAGTTCACTGCTGGTTACATCCAGTTGACCTGATTCGATCACCTGATCCACGATTTTCATGAAGCGCAGGATCGTCTCCTGCGAGATCATGCCATAGCGGATATGTTGGTCGAGATACAGCGCCCCCTGTTGGTCAACCGGAATGGCGACCACAACGCGCAAATCGGCAAAATTGGTATTGGTCGTCGGCGCTTCATCAGGATTGGTGATAATGTTGTTGGTCACAAAAGGCTGACCATGCGCCAGCGCCTTTTGCAGCGCTGCCCTGGCAACTTCGATGAAGCGCGCGTCACGCAGATCGCTGTCTTTGAGTTTGATCGTCGCTACTGGGTCAAGGTCAATGTTCACTGCCAGCGCGCGTTCGGCCCGCGTAATCTCCATCGCAGCGCTCAACAGGCTTTCCAGCAGATGTTCATTCATAAGTGACCGCCACCTGTCCAACTTAAGACCGTATTTAGCGCAATGTCTGCCGGAGCATACGTTCGAAAGTACCCAACTACCAACACTGAATCTTGATTATAGCCCGACTCAATACGTCAAGCATAGTATTAGAACAGAAATTTAACCATAATGCGCCAGCGGCTTAACCGGGCGGTCTAAACAGGTAAAGGTTATGGCTGGTGTTTTGCCTGCCCACAGCAACCAGCGCCCCCTTTCGGAAGGCACTGCACGCTACTGCTGCAAAATCACGCGCGCGACATCCTGTATACCGGCTTCCCCCGCCAGATGATGCAGGGTGTTCATCATCACGCCCAGACCCAGCAGCGCATCTGCCTGTGGCAGCGTGGTCAGGGTCGGCACCAATTCACGCCAAAGTTCGTAACTCTGCTCCGGCGTGAACAATTCTGTCCACTGGCGCATCCCCTGCTCAAGAAGCTGCAAACGCAGTGCCTGCTGCGGCACCCGCAATGCCAGTTGCAGCCCTTCGCGCAGTGCGGTGAAGCTGCTGGGCAGCACACCCATTCCGCGCTCCTGAACGGCGGTCAGCAGCGGCGCGAGAATGCTGATGGCGCTGGCCTGATCGTAGTCGTCCATAATCGCGCCGATCACCATCCCGGCGCGGCGGGCAAGGTCTTCGCTGGCAGCAGCCGGTAGAAACGGGGCAATCGCAGCAAGGGCGCTAGCCTGATCGTAGCCATTCTCAATGTTCTTAATCTCTGTCCATGTACGGGCGATGATCGCCGGGCGATCCGCCGGTGGCAGGTTCTGCGCCAGCGCGATGCATGCTGTCACCCGATCAAATACATCTTGGATTGCCTCTGCCAATGCCTGCGCCCGCGGCGCAAGTTCTGCGGGCAGCAGCGGTGCAATGCTCACCAGCGTGCGTGCCCGCTTGTAATCAAAGCTGATCTCGCTGATCCGTTCCAGCGTATCCTGAAGCAGCAGGAACCGCTGCTCAGCAGGCAAAAACGGGATCATGCTGATAACGGTAGTTAAACGCAGTTGCAAACTCTTGAGTGCCTGCGCACTTTCCAGTGCCGTGGTCAGCAGCGGAGGCGGCAAATGCGGTGCCAGCGCGCTCAAGGCACGGGCACGGGTGTTCTCATTGGTGATGTGCTGAGCGGTTTCCAGCGCGCTGATGAAGGCACGCTCCTGCAAATCTGGCGGCAAAATGTCAACCAGCGCCAGCAGTGCCGTCACACGTTCAAACTGGTGCGGCAGCCCCGACGCCGTCGCGAGCGCGTCCAGCGCCGTCTGCACCCGCGCGCCTGCGGGCAGATGATGCGCCAGTACGGTCAGTGCCTGCATCCGGGCGTCCTGCTCCTGCATGGTGTGTGCCACAGCAAGGCTGGCAACCAGCATATCCGGGGGCAGACTCGGCGCCAGGGCGGTCAGCAGTTCAGCACGTTCGCGTTCGCTGCTCAGGCTGTGGACTGCCGCCAGTGCCTCACCTTGCAGATCACGCGGCAGATGCGCGGCAAGTGCCACCAACACCCGCGCGCGAATCTGGCGTTTGTTCATATTGACCGCTAGCGCCAGCGCAATTTGCAGCAGCACCGGGAACTCCTGATCCGTCACGGCGTATTCCAGATACGGGGCAAAGGCAATCAACGCCTGTGCACGGGCATCTTCCTGCTCAATCGAACTGATCGCATCGAGGGTTTGCTCCCGCAGCGTTACAAGGCGATCCTCTGGTAGCACCCGCGCAAGCAAGGTCAGTGCCCGCGCACGCTCAGCCGCAGCGGTAATCGCCATCGCGCTGCGCAAAACGCGTTCCTCAAGATCAGCGGGCAGATTGTCTGCAATCGTGCTGATGATGTTACAGGTCAGGGTATCGTGATGCAGCGCATCCACTTCGTCTAGCACACGGCTTAGTGTGCGCAGTTGAATGACCAGCGGCAGATGCGGCGCCAGCGCAACCAGACTGCGCACCCGCGACTCGGTATGGTTGATACTTTGCGCCAGCGCCAGCACATCCAGCAGCGCGCCGGGTGTTGCCGGCTCATCCTGTGCCAGTGTCATCAATGGCGACAATTGAAACAGGACGCGGGCGCGCAGAACCGGATCGGGCAGGTTGTGTGCCTGCTGCCACATATCGCGTACCACTGTTGAATAATTCGAAGGGGGCAGGTACAGCGCCAACCGCGCCAGCAGCTGCAGGCGCACGGCAAGGTCCTTCACCTGAAGCGCCTCGCGCACCAGTTTCTTGACGCGGCTTTCGGGCAGCACTTCGGTGGTCTGTACCAGCGCCATCAGGCGCGCATGTTCAACACTGATCACTGGCTCAACGTATGGAGCGCTAACCGGCGGCACATCGCCATTCAGACGGCACAATGCCAGAATGGTCTGTATCTGCGTCCCGATTGCGCCTGGTCCTTCTGCCAATGCCCGCACCAGCGCGTGCTGAAGCGTACTACGCGCAGACGCCGGTGCCGCAGGCTGTTCGGAATTGGGACTGGCGGGCTGACGGGATTCGTAGGAGGCAGACATTAAATGACCCTGACACTTTGATATTTCTCATTATTCAGAAGATAACGGCTTTGCGCAAGCGCAGCGGGGCAGCACCCGGCGAGTCACCGGGTATTGTTTCGCGCAGGGATACGCTACAATTTCAATGCATTCTACACCAGAACAGATAGGGACGGGTATGACGCAGACACCTACTCTCATTATTCTTGCCGGGGGTGCTTCTTCCAGAATGTGGCCCCTGCGTGAAAAATCACTGATGCGCTTTGGCGCTGAACCCCTGCTGATCAACCGCCTTCAGCACTATGCCGCGCTGGGCTTTTCCGAAGTGGTTATCATTGCCAACCCTGATAACCACGAGGAAATCACAACACACGCAGCTCAGGTTAAAGCATTGAAGATCCATACCGCCATCCAGCAAGAACCCCGAGGCATGGGCGATGCGCTGCTTCAGGCGGCTCCACTGCTCGAAGACCGCCCCGGAACACCGATCTACATTACACAGGTTCACGACGTGGTTGACGACCGCCTGCACCTGGATATGCTGCGGGCGTATCAGGCAGCGCCAGACAGCAGTTTTCTGGCGGGTTACGAAATGGAGGCTTACTTCCCCGGTGGCTATCTGATCGTGGAGCAGCACAGCGGGCGTATCAATGGAATTATCGAAAAACCCGGCGCGGACCGGCGTCCGAGCAATCTGGTCAACATCGTCGCGCATATCCACCGCGACGCTGCGCGGTTGCTGGCGGCAATCCGTGAGGAATATCAGAAAGACCTGCCGGGCGACGACCACTATGAACGCGCGATGGATGTGCTGATGAAGGAGCATGTTTACCGCGTAGTGCCCTATAACGGCCCGTGGAAAGCGCTGAAATATCCCTGGCACACCCTGGATGTCATGGAGTATTTCCTCACGCAGATCAATGGGCAGCATATTGCCGAAAGCGCCTTCATTGCCAGCGGAGCGACCATCACGGGCAATGTCTTCATCGCCGAAAATGTGCGCGTGTTCCCCGGCGCGGCGGTGGTAGGACCGGCATTTATCGGGGCGAATACCATCGTGGGCAATAACTCCCTCGTGCGTCATTCGATGGTGCTTAACAACTGCGAGGTGGGCTTCACCACCGAAATCGCCCGCAGTTATGTAGCCGAGCGCTGCGCGATGCACGCCTGCCGGGTGCTCGACTCCGTCTTTGCGCCGGGTGTCAACTTCTCTGCGGGCTGCACCAGCGCCAACCTGCGCATTGATCGCGGCGATATTGCGTCAACGGTCAAAGGACAAAAGCTGTCCACCGGACGTAACAAACTGGGCGCGATTATCGGGCAGGATGCCTTTCTCGGTGTGGACGTGATGACCATGCCTGGCGTAAAAATCGGGGAGCATGCCAGTATCGGACCGGGCACGCATGTCCACCGTGATATCAAAGACCGCCAGCGCGTGTACGTCAAACAGGAAATCATCGTCGAAGATGAGCCATCTTAAATTCGGGAGTGGGCTGAATGAGCGGCATTGATACAGGACTCTTCAAGAAATACGATATTCGCGGCAGCGCGGAAGGCGACAACGCCACGCTCACGACAGAGGCGGCGCAGCAGATTGGGCATGCCTTTGGCACGTATCTTCAGCGCTTTGAGCAGAAAAATCACGTCGTGGTCGGGCGCGATAACCGCCGTTCCTCGTTCGATCTGGCGCAGGCGGCAATCGAGGGACTGGCGCGCAGCGGCTGCCATGTAGTGGATATTGGGCTGGTATCTACCCCGCTGGTTTACTGGCACAGCGTCCACCGCGCTAACGCCGGCGGGCTGATGGTCACAGGCAGCCATCTGCCGCCGGACAAAAACGGTTTCAAGCTGGCTGTCGGCAATCAGAATCTCTATGGCGGGCAGATCAAGCTGATCCACTCGCTGATTGAAGGCAAACAGCTTGCCTTCGGCAACGGACAGACGGAAACAGACCAGACCGCATACAGTGTCTATATCCGTGATCTGGCACAGCGCCTGCCCATGCACCGCCCGCTGAAGGTTGTGGTTGATCCTGGCAACGGCACGGGGGGCATCTTTGCGCCCACGCTGATGCAGCGTTGGGGACACACCCTAACCTGTATTTTCTGCGAACCCCTGCCCGATTACCCCAATCACCAGCCTGACCCGCAAAATCCGGCGAATCTGCTGGCGCTGGGTGAAAAGGTGCGCGAAGTGGGCGCAGATGTAGGCATTGCTTTCGACGGCGATGCCGACCGCATGGGCGCAGTCGATGAACACGGGCAGATGATTGCCGCAGACCGGCTGCTGGCGCTGCTGGCGCGTGACATGCTGGCGCGCAATCCCGGCGCAACAGTTATCGCCGATGTCCTCACCAGTCAGGTATTGTTTGATCAGGTGACGCAGGCAGGCGGTATCCCGATGATGTGGGCAAGCGGGCACTCACTCGTCAAGGCAAAGATGGCTGAAACAGGCGCACTGCTCGGCGGGGAAATGAGCGGGCACATCTTCCTTGCAGAAAACTACTTTGGCTATGACGACGGTTATTTTGCCGCCGGTCGGCTGCTGCAACTGCTGACTGCCAGCGACCAACCCCTATCCGCGATGGATCAGGCAATGCCGCGCTTGTTCAGCACCCCGGAATATCGCCCGCACTGCCCGGATGACCAGAAAGAGCGCGTGATTGATGGCGCTGCCGCGCTGTTGGAGGGCAAGGGCGAAATCACTGACGTGGACGGCATCCGCGTGCAGTTCAGCAATGGGTGGGGACTGCTGCGCGCCAGTAACACCGAGCCTGTACTCAGCCTGCGCTTTGAAGGTAAAACCGAAGCCGACGCGCTGGCGTACCGCGACCTGTTCGTCGAGGCACTGCGCCAGTTTCCGCAGGTCGAATCATTCGTGTAACGCTTGCGGGCGGCGCAGCGCTGAACGGCTGAGGGCTGTCGTCGTCAGCTACACAGCGACAGTTCTCAGCGTACAACCAGCCTTGGGCGTATCAGTAACCCAACCGGCGCAGTGCGGTATCTGCGGCAAAACGCACAGCGGGAACGGGATCGCCGGAAAGTGGACGCAGCGCATCAATGGCACGGGCGTCGCCTAATATGCCCAGCGCTTCTGCTGCCCCGCGTCGCACATTGGGGCTGTAATCTGCCAATACCGCAACCAGGGTTTCATAGCAAGCCGCGCAGCCCATCATACCCAGCGCTTTAGTCGCGTTATAGCGCACCCATTCGGCGCTATCGTCCGCTGCCAGTGCAGAAATCATTGGCAGCACACGCGGGTCGTTGATGGCAGACAATGCCTGAACCGCATTGATGCGCACCCATGTTTCCGGGTCACCCAGGGCGCAAACGAGCGCGTCAATCGCCAGCGGATGTTTGATTTTGCCCAGCGCATCCGCCGCACAACTGCGCACCCAGGCGTCAGTATCGCTTAACAGGGGCAGCAGCGCCGGCACTGCCTCGGCAGCACATAACCAGCCCAACGCCGCCGCCGCATTACGGCGTGTCCCCGCTTTAGCGTCGGTAAGCAGGGCGATCAGCGGCTGCACTGCGCGCAAATCGCCAATTTCGCCTAGCGCCTTTGCTGCCCAATCCTGCACTTCCGCCCGTTCATCGTGCAGCGCCGCAATCAAGGGATCAACCGCACGCGGATCACTCAATTCGCCCAGCGTCCACGCCGCCAGATAACGCACCTGCCAGTCCGCATGCTTAAGCGCGCCGATCAGCGGCTTGACCGAGCGTTCACCTAGTTCCAGCAGCAAAATTGCCGCCCCCTGGCGCTTATCCGCATCGGGGTGTCCCAACAATTCTGCGATCTGTGCCATATCCTGTAGTGTTTCATCCCCCATACGCTTCGCCTTTATGGTAATCAATAACCTTTATTGATTGTAAGGTCAAAAGCGCTTCAGCATGTCTAAAGTTTGTTGTTCAAAGTCCCACAAATCCAATCCTTGCTGCGCTTTGAGCAGTTTGCGCAGGCGTGGATAGCCGTCGCTGTATTCTTGCCGCCATTCCTTAGCGAAATTCCCGCTGCGAATATCGCGCAGGGTGACTTCGAGCAGGCGTTCCAGTTTTAGGTCATTAAAACGCTCAATACGGCTCAGCGTCCCGTACTGGTTAGTCAGCGAAGTTTCCTGCAAACCTGCCAACAACCCAAGCTGCGCGGCGCGGTTGAGATAATCGGTAAATTCGTCAGAGATGTACAGCTCGCTGAGGGCGGCTTCGGGGGGATAGCCGGAACGCAGCAGCAAAGCGGCAGCAGTGACGAACAGATTATGTACGATAGGCAGCAGTGTTTGCTGAATGAACAGGTCAAGTTCGGCTTCCTGCTCAATACTGACTTCGATGGCACCGGCTTTCAGCGACCCCGCCGCCAGCGCCAGCGCCAGCACCGTTTTCCAGGCGCGGCGACTGGCGTCCTGCGCGACCGAAACGAAACTGTAAAATCCTGTTCCATCCAGATACCGTTCGCGCACAAGCACCCCGGAAGTGCGCGGCGCCAGCAGCCCGACATCCACAAAGGGCGGCGCTTCGATAAACCCGAAGGCGACATTATAGCCGCTGGCAAAAATCAGCGTACTGCCGCGCTGCAAGAACGGCGATACTTTTTCCAGATAAATCCGGGGCATCACCTCATCAGGCAGCATCAGCAGTACAATATCGCACTGCTGCACAATGGTCTCAATAGGCGCAGCCACGACTCGATCTGCCTGCGCCAGGTGTTGCTTTTCCGGGCTGCGCACCCCGGCAAAGACATTCACACCGCTGTCGCGCAGGTTGAGCGCAATGGGGCGTCCCATGCTGCCATAGCCCAGCACGCCAACACGTCTTCCCGCCAAATCCTGAAGATTGGCATCCTGTTCATGATAAACGACGCTCATAGTTGCCTCATCTCCGGGTAAGCAAAGGTTGTCGTTGTCGTAGCCGCGTGGCTGCCGGGAAAACCGGCAGGCGTCGTGTCAGGGGATGACCCCATTACACAACCGACATTGTCCAGACCGGCAGATCATAGCCGTTGCGCGTGAAGCCATAGCGCTCGTACAACCGCTGCGAATAAAAATTAGCCGCCTGTGTGTTGACTGTAATAGTCAGAATGTCGCGCCGCAAGAAGTAGCGAATCATATCATCCAGCAGCGCCGCCCCAATCTGCCTGCCCTGCATATCCGGCGCAATTGCCAGCCGCGCCAGATGCGCCGCCCCACGATAGGCAGTGGATACTTGATAGCCGATGACTCTGCCGTCCAGATCGGCAATCGTCGCGCTGGAAGCAATGCGCCGCGCCTGCTGGATCTCAGCAGCGCTGAGCTGCCAGGGTGGGGCAAAGGCAGCATGATCAATGCCGGTCATTGCCACAAGATCATGCTCGCGGGCGACGCGGATCGCCGCCCGTGGGGTGGGCAGCAGCGGCAGCAAATTGCTGTGCCGCCGCAGCGTAACGATTTCTTCATCATAGCGAAAACCGATGTCAGGGATGTAGCGCAGCACCCAATCACGGATAACCAGCAGTGACAGCGCCCGCGCGCCCAGTGCTTCGAGCGCGGGTTGTGCCGCGTGCCACAGCAGCGGCAGCACCAGCGCCGGGTCGCTGTGATCGCGCACCCCCAGCAACCGCACCCAGCAGGCGGCATTCAACACTTCGGATATGCCCAGCACTCCCACCAGCAGATGCTCCTGCCATGCAAGGCGGATCGTCATGCCCGGCAGATCAAGCCATTCGTTCGTATCGTGCCAGTCAAAATGGGTATGCACACGATAACTGCGAAACAGCAGATCATTCACGGGCTGGCGGTAGCGCCGTTCATAGGGGGTAATGACCAGGTCTGCTGTCATCAGTCACCATCAGCGGCGAAAACGCAGGGCATAAGGCTCAACTTCCAGGGCAAGACGTTCGCACAGACGATCATCCAGAAAACGGATGCTCAAACGCCCGTCCAGTTCTTCCAGCGCCCGCGAGGTCGTTACAATGGTTGGCATCTGCGTCACATAGCGAAAATCGAGGATCTGAAACAGCTTGTCTTTGGACCAGTTCGAGCCACCGTCCACGCCGACATCATCCAGAATCAGGAAGGGCACGCTGCGCACAGCATAGAAGCGGTTGTCAAAACTGCCCGGTGTGTTCGGCGCGAACGTGCTGCGAAACCTGTCCAGCAAATCCAGCACCGAACTGAAGATGACTTGATGTCCGTGTTCGGCGAGGTGGTTGGCGATGGCGCTCGCCACATGCGTTTTGCCAGTGCCGTGTTTGCCTAGAACGATCAACCAGCCGTGCGGGTCTTCGGCAAACTGCATCGCGCGCTTGAGCACAAATTCCAGCCGGCGGCGCTCCTCGGTGGTCGGACTGCTTACATCGAACGTGTTAAAACGCATCTGGCGATAATGCGCCAGCATCGAGACATCATCCTGCATGTTTTGCTGGGCACTGCGGAAGTCCGGCGCTTCGATATGAATTGGACTGATGAATTCAGCGTCCAACAGGCGGCTGCGGATACGCGGGTCGAATGAATCGACAGAAACATTCGTTGTGATTACCGTGGGAATACGGTTTGCATAACGATGATTGAGCAGCTGGAACAGTTTTTCCTGCGCCCACTGGCTGGGATTCTCAACCCCTAAATCGTCCAGAATCAGCAGCGGAACATTGCGCACACGGTCAAACAGCTCATCATACCCTGTTTCGGATGTGGGACCAAAGGCGCTGCGCAGGTGGTCAAGCAGGTCGGGCGTGGTGATGAACAGCACTTCGTCACCGCGTTTGATGCGCTCATTGCCGATTGCCGCAGCGAGGTGGGTTTTGCCACAGCCATACGCCCCCTTGAGCAGCAGCCAGCGGTTTGACAGCGGAGTCTCGGACGCAAAACGAAAGGCTATCTCGTAAGCGCTGCGCAAGGACTGCTGTTCATAGGGCGCGAGATGGACGTCAATCACAAAACTGGCGAAGGTCTTGCCGGCAAACGCCGCCAGATTGCTCAGTTTACGCAGTTTTTCCTGCCGTTCGCTGTCCTGGTCGGCAGTGCGGTTGGGGCAGCGCTGCATTTTACCAAACAACGGATGCTCCACCGGCACATCGTACAGAATCACCCCGCGCTCACTGCAAATCGAGGGCTTGCCACACAGCGAACAGGGTTTATCCGGATTGGTCATCGGGCTTGTATTTGACGAATGCGCCGTATTTGCCGCTGATGAATTTGCTCCCATCTGGTTCAGAAACTCGTCCAGCCGCCGCATTAACTTTGCCTTCCTTCCGCCAGCGTTCGAGAATTGCACGAACATAACGCCACTTGCGCACATTTTCGTTGACCGCCAGCCGGATCGCTTCTTCGACCCATGCCGCGCCGTATTCGCGCTCGGCGTCTTTGAGTTCTTCACCAATGATTGCCGTCAGCGGACCAATGTTGTCCTCATAAAGTTTATAGATTGTCGGGCGTGGGGGCAAAATCTCGATGCCCGCGCCATCCGGCTGCCATTCGCCCGCCTGCGCCTGGCGCTGCCCTTCGCGCCCGTCTTCGCTGTTGATGAAGTACAGCGTTTCGCTGCCGCCAGAAGGCATCCGCACGACTGCTGCCAGCAGTGTCCGCCGCTGGAGTGCCTGTTCAAGTGCAGCATCAAGCACCTGCTGCACGTCGGCGTCAGGCACAGCACGCGCCAGCGCAGCCAGCAGCAGTTCACTGCCCAGAAAATCGGCACGCCGCAGAAATTTGTATCTGCCTTCTTTTTGCTGGAATGCCCACAGGCAAAACAGAGTCAGGTGCAGTTCCGCGAGATCGTCAATCAGCGGCAGCAGGTCGCTAAAGGCGCTGGCGGGCAACCGCACCAGCCGATCCGGGCGAGATTTAAAGCCATCAAATTTCTGCATCACAGCTCCCGCAGGTCAATCGTGCGGCTGTCGGCATCAACAAACCGGGTAACGGTTTTGTCAAAATACAGGTCAATCACGCCGGTGGGTCCATTACGATGCTTGGCAACAATGATATTCGCCTGGTTAGGAAACTCCGTTGCCTCGTTATAGACGACATCCCGGTAAAGAAACATCACAATATCCGAGTCCTGTTCGATAGAACCGCTCTCGCGCAGGTCAGACAGCACGGGGCGTTTGTCCTGGCGCTGCTCCACCGCGCGCGAAAGCTGCGCCGCAGACAGCACCGGCACATTCAGCTCGCGTGCCAGTTCCTTGAGCGCCCGGCTGATATAGCTGATCTCCTGAACACGGTTGTTCTCGTAGGACTTCCCGGCATTCATGAGCTGGAGATAGTCCACGATAACCAGATCAATGCCGTATTCGTGCGCTACCCGGCGGCATTTGGTGCGCATCTGAATTGGGTTCAGCGCGGGGGTATCGTCAATAAAAATTGGCAGTTGGCTCAGGCGCGCCATCGCTTCCAGAAAGCGCGAATACTCGTTAGGTTCAAGCTGCCCCAAACGCAGCTTTTGCATGTTGATGCCGGTTTCCATTGATAAAAAGCGTTGGGTAATCTGCTCAACGCCCATTTCCATTGTGAAAATCAGCACCCGCCCGCCAAACCGCGCCGAATTCAACGCCAGCGACAGCAGAAAGCTGGTTTTACCCATGCCC
>DAOTWP010000181.1:0-1866 GCA_034435675.1 Anaerolineae bacterium | reverse complement strand
TGAACCGAATGCTGACCTGAGTCGGAAGCTGGTTCCGCACGACATTCACATCGCCTTCCCGAATCGATTCGCGCATCACCCGTTCAAGGACGTTGATAATTTCGTCATCCAGCGCTTCCCAGGCTTCGATGCTCATACTCAGAATACGCCCGATCAGGTCGTCGCTGAGTGTCAGCGCGGTAATCTGATTGATGTCATTGATTTTTTGTTCCGTAGTGGCAAACGGGTCGCGCCGGACATTGCGGATAAAGTCGAGAATCTGCTGGGCAAGCTGACTTTGAGCGCGGCTGACGTTCGGGTCCGGCGGGTCGTAAACCAGCAGCACACTCTCGGCCACTTCACGCCGCAGTTGTTCAGTCAGCACTTCACTTTCGTAGGTGACACCGCGCGGCGCAAGAATATTGCGCGGGGCTATGGAACCCACCTGTAAACTGCTCACATCCCCGCCAGGCAGCAGGGCTTCACTGGCGACAATGACCGTTGCCAACAGCACAAATGTCAGCGCCGCCCCAATCACCCCGGTGACATGAAGCATACTGATCGCGCGTTCATGTGACAGACGCAGATAACGCTCTAACAGCCCTGCCGCCCACTCGGTCATGTTTAGCTGCTCAACAACTCACGGACAATCTGGTTTACAAGGTTGCCATCCGCCCGACCTTTCACCTGGGGCATCAGCTTACCCATCACCTTCCCCATTTCTTTGGCAGATGTCGCCCCGGTGTCCGCAATCGCCTGCTGAACCAGCGCGCTGATTTCCTCACGGGAAAGCTGCTGGGGCATAAATTCTTCGAGAATTTTAAGTTCCAGTTCGGCCTCGGCTGCGTTTTCCGCCCGTCCGGCAGCCACCATCTCATCAATGCTTTCGCGCCGTGTTTTGGCTTCCTTCTGCAAAATCGCGACGACTTCTTCAGCCGAAAGTGTTTTGCGGCTGTCAATTTCCACCTGTTTGATCGCACTCTGGGTAAGCCGAACAACATCCCGGCGCACATTATCCTTGCTGCGCATTGCCTCTTTGAGGGCTTCCTGGAGTTTTGGTCGGGGGTCTTCCATTTTTTGCCTGCACTCCCGTATTATTCGATAAGCGGCACAACCTGAATGGATTGATCAGAATAAGCTTCGGCACGGGCGGGTGTAATCAGGTTCGACAGCACGCGGGGATGAACCGCCCGCACCCTCACATAATTATCAGTATAACCGACATTCATGAAGCCGTCTTCAGTTGAACCCGCAACCTGCTCCCACAGCACATCCAGCGTGTGCCCGGTAAACTGCTGCGCGTAACGCTGTTCCAGCGCCGCTGACACGGATCGCAGGCGCGCGCTGCGTTCTTTTTTGACCGCTTCGGCGATGTGACCGCGCATCCGGGCGGCAGCCGTGCCCTCGCGTTTGCTGTAGCGAAATACATGCATACCGCCGAACTGCATTTCCTCAACAAATGCCAGACTCACAGCGAATTCTTCCTCTGTCTCACCGGGAAAACCGACAATCATATCGCTGCTAATGTTCATCTCTGGCACGCGCTGGCGCGCCGCAGCCACCAGCGCCCGAAACTGGGTCTGGCTGGTCCGGCGCAGCATCCGCCGAAGTGTGGCATCGCAGCCGCTTTGCAGCGGTAAATGCAGATGTCTGCACAGCCGGGGGTTTTCCCACAGACCAAAAAAATACGGCTCCAAATCCCAGGGTTCGAGCGAGGACAGCCGCACACGGGGAATATCGGTTTCGCGCAGAATGGTCTGAACCAGATCGAATAACCCTGAAACATTACCCTGATCGTGTCCGTAACTGCCGAGATGCACCCCTGTCAGCACCACTTCGAGATAACCGATGCCTTGCAGGTAACGAATTTCTTCGATGATCTCTGCC
>DAOTWP010000180.1:0-12142 GCA_034435675.1 Anaerolineae bacterium | reverse complement strand
CTGACAACTACCCCGCCATGCCCGCCAGTGTCCCTTATCCTGACGCCGTGAACAACCTCCAGCAACTGCCCCTGCTGCTGGAAGCGCTGCGTTCCGGCGATGTCAATCTGTTGGGCGCGATGCTCGAAGATCACTTGCTAACGCCAGCGCTGCGCCAGTTAATCCCCGGTTACGGGCATGCCGTCGAAATGGCACGCCGCGCCGGGGCAAAAGCTGTGACCTTCTGCGGGGAGGGTCCGGCGATGCTGCTTTTTGCCGAACGCCACCACCAGCGCATTGCTGACGCCGCGCAAGCCGCCTTCGACAATGCCGGGGTTCCGGCGCGCGCCTGGGTCGTCCCGGTTGACCGGCAGGGCGTGGTCATCAGCATCGCCCAGAGCGCGTGATGCTGCCGCGCTGCACCCTACGCTGCATCACGCTGCTGGTGGCACTACTGGCAGTCGTAGGTGCCTGTGCCCCTGCCACGCCGGATCGCAGCGGGCTGCAAGCAGTCACCGCTGTGCCCACGCTGGATTACAGCGACCCGGAAGCACTCTGCACGGCGGCAGCGCGATATTGGGAACGCGACTGGGAATTGACCCTGCGCACACTGCTGGCACTGTACCCGCTGGTGCCCGCCTGCGCCGATGGCATACCGATCAGCACACGGCTGTACCAGGCATATCTGGCATACGGCGAACAATTGGAAACTGAACGCCGCCCGCAGGAGGCGGCTTACGCTTACCAGCAGGCACTGAACTATGACCCGCAGGGCGCAGAAGCCAGTGCCCACCTGCTGCGGCTGACCGGCAGCACCCCCCAGCAGCAGCAACCCGACTGCCCTGCCGAACAGGTCGCGCAGGCGCGCGCCGCCACGCTTCCCTACACACCCGGTGCCGGGACGTATGTCCGGTTGAGCGACAATCAGTTCACGCTTGCAGGGCAGCCATTCACCGTGTACGGCGCGAACTACTACCCGCGCGATTACGCCCTCGCACGTTTTCTGGCGGTGGACATGGATCTGGCAGTGCTTGACCGCGAAATGGCGCTGATGCAGTCCGCGGGTTTGAATACACTGCGAATTCCGCTGCGCTATGATGTCCTGTTTCAGTGTGCCGGAGCAGGCGCGGTGCCCGTGCCGCCGGCATTTGCCCGGCTGGACGCGCTGATTGCCAGTGCATCCGCGCATGGCTTTAAGCTGATCCTCGTCCTCAACGACGCGGTAGACCTGAGCGCAGTTCCGCTGTACAGCAGCCCCCCCCACAACAGCGAACAAACCGCCTATCTGGTCGCGCGCTACGCTTACGAACCGGCGATTATGGCATGGGATTTGCGCGCAGGCGGCGACCGCGATTATACGGGGGCGGCGTTCCCGCGTGCAACCGTGTTGAACTGGCTGCAAACCAGCGCGATGCAAGTGCGCGCCATTGACCGCCAGCATTTGATTACCGCCGGTTGGGACAACGACGCAGCCGTAACACAGGACAGTGTAGATTTTGTCAGCTTCCAGCATTTTGGCGACAGCGCGGCGCTGCGGCAGGAAATTGCCAGCCTGCGCGCCAGCACGGGCAAACTGCTGCTGCTGGCGGCATTTGGCTACAGCACCTATGAAGCAACCGAAGCGCAGCAGTTGGAAGGCTTGCAGCGCAGTCTCGAAGCGGTGACGCGCAACGAGCTGGCAGGCTGGGTTGTGTGGATGGCGTTCGATTATCCCCTGACGGCGACCTGCAACACGCCCAACTGCATTGACATCCTCGCGCCGGTTCACCGCTTCGGCTTGTGGAATACCAGTTACTTTCCCAAACTGGGGCTGGATGCCGTCCGGCAGGTCACCGGCGCAGGCTGAATGTCGCTTATGAAGGATGTGTTTCGTTACAGGGAAACCTGCGAAAATCGTGTACAATATAGAAAATTTCTAAAGATGGGTGGTTGGCGGCAGGCGATAGTTCCCGGCGAACAGGGTTTTTCTGCTGGAAATAACGGCTGTGCGCAATTGTGGCTTAAGGCAGCAAGCAAATAGACTTTTCTTGAGGGTACAGGAATGCTTGAAAATATTGCGCCGCATGTAGTGAGACTCGATGCACGCGGACACCTGAGCATCGGGGAGGAGGATGCCCTCGTCGTCATTGCCGGTCCCCTGCTCTCCGGCAAAACCACTTTTGTCCAGACCATCGCGGAAGACGTTGCCTTCGAAACCGAAACGCCGATCAGCATTCGCCCGGACGATTTTAGCAGCCTGCTGCAATACAAACTGGATCATTATCTCGGCGGGCGCATCCGTACTGAAGAAGGTATGACGCTGCTGCTCTATGATACCCCCAGCAGCAACCCTGCGGATGTGGCAATGCTGGAACGCATCAAGCAGTTCGTGGGTGGCGTTGTCGTGGTCAACAGCGCTCTGCCACAAACCTTCTACGAAGCAAAAGCAATTATCGAACGCTTCCGGCTGTATTTGCCGCAGCAGTTCGTTATCGCCGCCAACCCCTATATGCCGGATGGGTCTGCCGCTGAGGATACTCAGGCGTGGGATTTTGATGATCTGCGCATCATCTTCCGCGTGAGTCAGGACGTGCCGGTGCTGTTGTGCGATGTGCGCCGCAAAGCGGATGTCAAGCAGGTGCTGCTGACGCTGCTGGAACACACGCTGCGTTAGGGCAGACGACGCCGGACAACCTCACCAGCCCTTATAGTCCCTGATATAGGCATACGCTTCGTTAATCTGGCGGAACTTTTCCTCTGCCTCCGCCTTGGGCAGTTCACTCGTATCGGGGTGAAATTCCAGCGCCTTCTTGCGGAAAGCGGTTTTCACCTGTTCTTCAGATGCGATCTTGTCCACGCCCAGCAGCGCACAGCAGTCATCCAGTCTGGTGCGCGGGGTGGACGGCACAAACGAGAAACGGTCCGCCCCGCTTGCCTGCCACCCGCTGTCCGTATAATAACGCCTTTTGCTGGCGTCGCCCTGCCCTTGCTCCTCGCGCTGTCGTGGTGGCGTGCTGCGCTGGTCATGGCGAAAGCGGGTGCGCGCCTGACGGTAGTCAGATTTCTGCCAGAAGGCGTCCGTGTCAAAGTGGGCAATCAGCCAGTTGCCTTTCATCGCGCCAGAGCGCACCCAGATCGGATAAATCGGCAGGCGTTCAATGGCGATCGCAGCGCCGTACCACGCTTCCTGCTCATCAGTGTTGGCAATCTGCTCAAAGTGCATCTCGCGGATGCGCGGTGCGTCAGCCTCGACATTGTAGACATAGATGCGTCCATCGGTCAGGCTGTGCAGTGCCAGCATCCAGTCCTTTGGGGCAGTGCGCTGGCTGTCTGCGGGCAGCAGCCCGGCATCCACGATAAACAGGCAGGCGGCGGAGTTTTCGGTTGCTGTGCGCACCAGTTTTTGCAGGCTGCGCACCTTGGGAGGTTCGGCAATCAGGTAAATGAAGATATATTTGCCAATCCACGTTCTGACCACTAGATCCGCTTCGGGACGATTCGTAACACAGCCGCGCACCGCGCTCACCTGATACAGGCGTTCGCGCAGCCACAGGCGAACATCGTTGACATCAGAAGCATCCACGCTCATAACATCTTTGCCCCGGTGACAATGCGCCCATTATAGCAGAATCGGTAGCCCCTGTTCACAGGTTCGCCGCTGGAGTTCTAACGTCAATCTCACACGGGACGCCGATAATGTTCGTGTTGACTTTCACAAAGACGAAAGAGTGGCATATGTTTGCTTCAAGGCGGCGAGCAGCCGGGCGCACGAAAGAGGAGTCGGAAAAGCTGCAAGAGGAAATACCCTCGGGTCCGGTGCAGTGGCGGCGGTTGATCGCTTATCTTTCCCCCTACAAAGCGCGTCTGGCAATCGCCTTTGTTGCGCTGCTGTTCAGCGCCGGGTTGAGCATGGTCTTTCCAGCAGTCATGGGTACGGTGATTGATGCCGTTTTGGAACAAAAGGACCTCAACCTGCTCAATGAGATTACCCTTCTGCTGCTGATTGTCTTTCTCGTTCGTTCCATATCAACATTTCTTGAAAACTACAACCTGAACTACATCGGCGAGCGGATCGTTGTTGATCTGCGGTTGCAGCTTTATCGTCATTTACAGACGCTCTCGCTCAGCTTCTTTGTAAAGCGGCGGGTCGGAGAACTCATCTCGCGACTCAGCAGTGATGTCACCGTCATGCGCACTGCCCTGACCAACAACGTGAATATCCTGCTTCAGCAGGGGTTGATCCTGATCGGCGCGATTGTTGTCATGTTCGTGCTGAACTGGCGTCTGACGTTGTTCATTATCGGGATCATTCCAGTTGTGGCACTCATCGGGGTGCTTTTCGGTTACTGGCTGCGGCGCGTCAGCACCGAAATACAGGATGAAATTGCCGGCGCAACAACCATCGCCGAGGAAGTGCTGCAAAACATCCGCGAAGTCAAAAGCTTCGTGCGCGAACCATATGAAACCCGGCGCTACGACCACGCTATCACCCGCGCGCTGGCAGCGGCGGTCAAACTGCTGCGTATCCGTTCGGTGTTCGGCCCGATTATCGCCTTCCTGATCTTCGGCAGTTTGTCGCTGATCCTCTGGTTTGGCGGGCAAGAAGTTCTGGCAGAACGGCTTTCGGCAGGTGAGCTGGTTGCATTCCTCATTTATGGCTCAACGGTGGCGCAAAGCTTCGTTTCGTTGGTCAGTCTGTACAGCGCGTTTCAGGAGGCGCTGGGTGCAACCAAACGGGTCTTTCAGATTATGGACTCCACGCCGCAGGTGGTCGACACCACCGACGCCCAGGACCTGCACAACGTGCGTGGACGCATCCACTTGGAAAACGTACACTTTGGCTACGACGAACGTCAGGTCGTCATTAACGGTATCTCGCTGGACATTGCGCCAGGCGAAATCATTGCGCTCGTTGGACCCAGCGGGGCGGGCAAATCAACGATCTTCAACCTGATTCCGCGCTTCTACGACGCGGTTTCCGGCGCGGTGCGCGTAGACGGGGTGGACGTGCGCGCGGTTACGCAGGCGAGTCTGCGGCAGCAGATTGGCATTGTGCCGCAGGAGACGCTGCTGTTCGGCGGCACAATCCGCGAAAACATCCTTTACGGGCGGCTGGATGCCAGTGAAGACGAACTGATTGCCGCTGCCAGAGCCGCCAATGCCCACGACTTCATTATGGAACTGCCGGATAAATACGAAACCATCGTTGGCGAACGCGGCATCCGCCTGAGTGGCGGGCAGCGCCAGCGTGTCGCTATCGCCCGCGCTATCCTGAAGGACCCGCGCATTCTGCTGCTGGATGAAGCGACGAGCAGCCTCGACAGTGAGAGCGAGTCGCTGGTTCAGGAAGCGCTGGGCAGGCTGATGCAGGGACGCACCACGCTGATCATCGCCCACCGCCTGAGTACCGTGAATATCGCTCACCGTATCGCCGTGTTGGATAAGGGCAAACTGGTCGAACTGGGCACCCACGAAGAACTGCTGGCACGGGATGGTTTGTATGCCCGGCTGTATAATATGCAGTTCAGAGAAGACCTGACGCTGACCGCCGCAGACTGATCAGCGCAGGCTCGCAGGACATCGTTACCAGCGCAGCAGGAGAGCATAAGCGTGAATCGCAACGAGTTTGAGAACTTCACACAGCAGTTGGTTGATCGTCTGGCATCGGACTCGCGGGTGCTGGGTGTCGTGGCGTTTGGTTCTATGGCAGACCTGACCCGTATGGATCGCTGGTCAGATCATGACTTCAGCGTGATTACCGTGCCAGGCGTGCAGGAAGACTTCCGCCAGAACACCGCATGGCTGCCCGCCGCTGAACGCATTGTGCTTCAGGTGCGCGAAACCGAACACGGCTTAAAAATCCTCTACGAAGATGGGCATCTGCTGGAGTTTGCCATCTTCGATGCTGAGGAACTGTTTCTGGCGAAAGCGAATGATTATGCCGTGCTGCTGGACAAGGCGGACATTGCCGCACGTATGGCACGGGTACAGCAGGCGTCTGTGCCCGCCCCGCGTGATCTGCGCCGCGATTTCCTAATGTTTCTGGGACTGCTTCAGGTCGGCAGTGGACGCTGCGCACGCGGCGAAGTCCTCAGCGGGCATGTGTTCATCAAGTCCTACGCGCTGGGACACCTGCTGCCGGTGCTGGTGGCGTATGTCCCGCCCAGACCGGGGGCAAAACTGGACAATCTGGATGTTTACCGCCGCTTTGAGTTTGCCTTCCCGGAACTGGGCAGTGCCATCAATACGATTCTGCTGCAAGACCCGATTTCCGCCGCACGCGAACTGCTCTCGCTGGCAGAAGACTATCTGAGGGAACGGATGCCGGATTTCCCGCAAGCCGCCGTACACACGCTGCATGAACATCTGGCGCGAGCAACTTCCAATGACGATCAGGTACGCGACTAACGCCGAACAAAACAGGCCAGCTTTGAAGGGGAACAGAGCATGACGACCAATGAGATGCCAGCGCTCGCAGGCAAAACTGTGTTTGTTACTGGCGCGACGGGCTTTCTGGGTGGAGCACTGGCGCTGCGGTTGGCACGCGAGGCAGGTATTCGCGTGCGTGCGCTGGCACGCCGCCCCGAACGCGCCGGGCTGCTGCGTGATGTGCCCAACATTGATATTGTTACCGGCGACATCACCGATGCGGCACGCATGCGCGAACTGGCAGCAGACTGCGATACCGTGTTCCACTGCGCGGCAGCATTCACTGATTTTGACACCCAGTACCGCGTCAACGCAGTGGGCACGCTGAATGTCGCGCATGCCACCGCTGCCGCAGGCGTGCGCCGTATGGTGCATGTCAGCAGCATTGCTGCATATGGCTACACCCGCGATGGCGACATCCGCGAAGGTGATCTGCTGCTGCAAATGCCCAACGAACCGTACAACATCACCAAAATCGCCGCAGAACAGGCAGTGCTGGATGTCGCGGTGTCGGCAGGCTTGCGCTACAGCATCATTCGCCCCGGCATGATCTACGGTCCGCGTTCAGGACAGTGGACTCAGGCAATGTACCGACTCGCCCGCAGCCCACTGGTGTTCATTGGCGGCGGCGCGGGACATTCGCAGCCGATTTATGTGGACGATGTGGTCGAAATGCTGCTCGTGCTGGCGGTGCATCCGGCAGCAGAAAATGAGGCGTTCAACTGCGCGCCGGATCCCGCCCCCACCTGGCGCGATTTCCTGCTGGGCTACGCCCGGCTGAATGGGAACGAACCGCGCTGGTACGGCATCCCTGCGCTGCCGATTCGCCTGTTCGCGCGCGCAGCAGCAGCGGCAGCACCCCCGTACAGCCCGGTAAAGGTGCTGCCCGCGGCGCTGGATCATTCACTGCTGGGGAGGATGACGTTCAAAATGGACAAGGCGCGTGAGCTGCTCGGCTGGCAGTCGCAAATCAGCCTGAACGAGGGCATTCAGCGCAGTGTACCTTACCTGCGCGAGAAAGGCTTACTTGCGTGACCCTGCTGGTCATTATGCTGGCAGTCAGTGCAGCCGCACTGCTGCTCTACTGGCTGCTGGTTGCCAGCGAAGGCGTTTACCTGGGGCAGCGGGTCGTCATCGCGCTGTATGACCTGACTGCCGGGCGTTATGACCGCATCAAGGAGTTTGATGACGACGGCGATCTTCTTTACATCGTTGACCCGCTGCTGCGCGGCATTGCTCCGCAGAACGATCCCCTGCTGCTTGACGCAGCGACGGGCACGGCACGTCTGCCGCTGCTGCTGTGCCGGCAGCCTGAATTCGAGGGGCACATCGTCGCGCTGGATCTCAGCCGTCAGATGCTGCGCATAGCGGCGGATAAGCTGGACGCCTGCGCCGACAACGTCACGCTGGTTCAGCATCCCATCGAAACACTGCCTTTCCCCGGCAGCCTGTTTGATGTCGTCACCTGCCTCGAAGCGCTGGAGTTCACACCGCAGCCAGCGCAGACCCTGCGCGAACTGGTGCGGGTGCTGCGCCCTGGCGGGCTGCTCGTCATCACCAACCGCTTTAATACACGCTGGCTGCCCGGCAAGCTCTGGTCAGATGCAGCGCTGCAAACGCTGCTTGTTGAGTACGGTATGACCGATATCGTGATTGATCTGTGGCAGGCAGATTACAAGCGTGTTTTCGCGCGCAAGACAGGGCAGTCCGACCCAACCGGCGCGATACCGCTGGATGGCGTGCTGCTCTGCCCTGTCTGCGGCGGCGGCATGGAGCAGATTGCCGGGCAGTGGGCATGCCGCGCGTGCGACGCTGCTGCGCGCACCAGTGCGGATGGGGTAATTGCGCTGGTGGATGTTCAGGGGTTTTGAAGCGCCCACAGCGATGTTACAATCTGGCATTCAATGTTGATGGCTCCCTAACGCACAATCAGAGGTATTCAGACCTTGAAGCAGCTACCCAAAGCGCACGCCGCGCTGATTACCGCCGCGATTCGTTCCGCACAGGCGGCAGGTGACCTGCCCGCCTTTGATATACCCGAAATGACCATCACGCCGCCCAAGAAAGCGGATCAGGGCGATTATGCTACCGCGGTCGCCATGCAGTTAGCGAAACCCGCCGGCATGAAACCGCTGGATATTGCCAGCACAATTGTCAGGCACCTGCCAGCAGCCGAATTCATCGCCAGTGTTGACGTTGCGCCACCGGGCTTTATCAACTTCCGGCTGAGCGACGACTGGCTGAAACAACAGGTCGAGGCGATCATCAGCGCAGGTGAAGCACTGTTCACGCTGGACATCGGCGCGGGCAAGCGCGCACAGGTGGAATTTGTCAGCGCTAACCCCAGCGGACCAATTACAATCGGACGCAGCCGGGGCGGCATCATCGGCGACACAATGGCGCGCCTGCTGGAAGCAGCGGGTTATGCGGTGGAACGTGAGTATTATTTCAACAATGCCGGGCAGCAGATGATCAGCCTGGGCAACAGCCTGAAGATCCGCTATCTGCAAGCGCTGGGCAAAGACGTACCCACACCAGACGCCAGCGACACCAGCTTTTATCGCGGCGAATATTTGCAGGATTTCGCGCAGGAAATGGCGGCGCTGCACGGTGATGCACTGGTGGATGCCGACTGGAAGCCGTTTAAGGAATTCGCCGAGCGCAAGATGTTTGAGTGGATCAGGACGACTCTTGCCCGCGTGCAGATTGTCCATGACCAGTTCTTTAACGAGGACAGCCTGTTCACCAACAACGCCATCTGGGATGTTCTGGAAGAACTCAACACACGCGGCTATGTCTACAGCGCGGCGGAATGGGAAGGCGCCAGCGAAGCCGAAAAGGCAAAAGCCGC
The DNA here is from genome assembly GCA_034435675.1 of Anaerolineae bacterium. Classification (GTDB taxonomy): domain Bacteria; phylum Chloroflexota; class Anaerolineae; order Aggregatilineales; family Phototrophicaceae; genus DAOTWP01. Next base: position 2,904 of record DAOTWP010000180.1, on the reverse strand, counting down.
CGGTAAAGCGCCTGCGCAGTGGTTTCGCAGCACGGCATTCGGCGACGAAAAAGACCGTGTGCTGGTCAAAAGTGACGGCATCCCCACCTACACCCTGCCGGACATTGCCTACCATAAGAACAAGCTCGAACGCGGCTTTGACATTGCTGTGAATGTGCTGGGTGCAGATCATGGCACAGAGTACAAAGTTGTGCAGTATGGTATGCAGGCACTGGGACTGGACCCGTCCAGGATTCATGTGATCCTCAACCAGATGGTGCGGGCGGTGCGTCGCAACCCGCAAACGGGTGAGCTGGAAGAACTCAAGATGAGCACCCGCCGGGGTGTCTATGATGCGCTGGATGATCTGATTGATATGACCAGCGCCGACGCGATTCGCTATCACATGCTGGCGCGCAGCCCCAGTTCGCACCTGAATTTCAACGTAGAAGATGTTGTCAAACAAAGCAACGAAAACCCGGTATATTACATCCAGAATGCCTATGTGCGCTGCCGGGGCATTTTCCGCGAGGCAGAGGCGCGTGGGCTGAGCGACGACAGCGCCGATGTGACGCTGCTGGGCGCGGATGAACTGGCGTTTCTGCGTAAAGCGCTGGAACTGGGCGATGTGATAGAACTGGCAATTGTGAATTACGAACCGCACCGCATCGCTTTTTATGCGCATGAACTGGCAGGGGTGTTTCACCCGATTTACGACAATGTACGCGCGCTGCATACAGAAGTCGCGCCAGAAGTTGCGCGGGCACGGCTGCGCTTTTACCGCGCGGCAGAGGTGGTCTTTAAACGGGTGCTGACGCTGATGGGGATGAGTGCGCCAGAGCGCATGTAGGCGACGGAAGGAAACGACGATGGGCTTAAAACCGGATCACTGGATTCGCAGGATGGCGCTGGAACACGGCATGATTGAGCCGTTTGAGGACCGCTTACAGCGTGAAGGCGTGATCAGCTACGGGCTGTCATCCTATGGCTACGACATGCGCGTGGCAAACCAGTTCAAGATATTCACCAATGTGCGCTCCGCGATTGTTGACCCGAAAAACTTCACGCCGGACTCGTTTGTGGATTTCGAGGGCGCTGTGTGTATCATTCCGCCAAATTCGTTCGCGCTGGCACATTCGGTGGAATACTTCCGCATCCCGCGCAATGTGCTGACCATCACGCTCGGCAAATCAACGTATGCCCGTGCAGGTATCATTACAAACGTTACGCCCTTTGAGCCGGAATGGGAGGGATTCGTCACACTCGAAATCAGCAATACCACCCCCCTGCCCGCCAAAATCTACGCCAATGAAGGTATAGCGCAGGTGATTTTCTTCGAGGCAGACGAAATGTGTGAGGTGTCCTATGCGGATCGCAAGGGCAAATACCAGGGGCAAACGGGGATCACAATTCCCAGGCTGTAAGGCACACTGCTGCATCCCGGCGGATTTGCGCCTGCTGGTTTTCATCCGTCGTTCTAGGGTTGATAACGACAAGCGCTAAACGTATAATGGTGTTGATGGGTGCATAGCTCAATTGGCAGAGCATCCCGCTTACACCGGGAAGGTCATAGGTTCAAGTCCTATTGCGCCCACCCTGAAACAAACAGTGCCGACCTCATGGGTGGGCACTGTTATTTTCTCTGCAATGGTCGGTTTGGCACTAATTCAACGAATGCCCACTGCTGCTCAGCGGGTCGGCATCCAGATTATTGCCGTTCGCCGACGGCGGCAGCGATTCATCCGTTTCGCCACCTTCGATGGCATCTTCCGCCATGAGCGCAATGCCCACTACATTATCTCCCTCGGCAACATTCATCAGCGTGACACCCTGTGTGCTGCGTCCGGTCTCGCGAATCTGTGCCAGCCGGGTGCGCAGCACGACGCCGTCGCGCGTAATCATCATGATGTCGTCCGTTTCGTTGGTGCAGCGCATGGCAACAATCGGTCCGGTCTTTTCGTTGCGCGACAGTGTGCGCACGCCAACCCCATAGCGCCCGTGCTGTGTGTATTCATCGAGCGGTGTCCGTTTGCCGAAACCGTTCGTCGTCACCACCAGCAGATGCGTATGCTCTGGGGTAACCACATCCATCCCCGCGACACGATCATCATTCACCAGCCGAATCGCATTCACGCCTCCCGCCGGGCGTCCGGTCACGCGCACATCACGCTCGTGGAAGCGCACCGCCTGCCCGCCTTCAGTGACGATCATCACATCCTGATCACCGCTGCTGTACTTCACCCAGTTGAGCGTATCGCCCTCATCAAGCCGAATGGCGATTAAACCACTGGGGCGCACACCGGCAAATTCTTCCAGATTCACCCGTTTGATGCGCCCATAACGGGTCGCCATGACAAATGTGTAACCGGGCAGATCGAACGACGACACCGGCAGCATGGCGGTGATAAATTCATCGGATTCAAGGTTCAGAATCGAGTGAATCAGCGTACCTTTGTTGGCGCGCCCGGTTTCGGGAATGCGGAACGCTTTCTCGCTGTAGACCTTGCCCTTGTCGCTGAAAAACAGGATCGTATCGAGGCTGCTGCATGCGAAGATGTCAAACAGCACATCTTCTTCTTTGGTGGTCATCCCCAGCACACCTTTGCCGCCGCGGCGCTGCGCACGATACGCGCTGGACGGCACACGCTTGATATAGCCGTTGGCGGTCAGCGAAATGACCACCTGCTCCTCCGGCACCAGATCCGCCTCGTTAAACTCGGCATAGACCCCATAGAGGATGCTCGTCTTACGTTCGTCGCCAAACGTGTCCGCCAGTTCGATGACATCATCACGGATCAGCTTAAGGATCTTGTCCGGCGATGCCAGCAGGTCTTCGAGATAGGCGATGCGCGCCAGCACCTGATCGTATTCATCCTGCAACTTCTGGCGTTCCAGCGCGGCAAGGCGGCGCAGCTGCATTTCCAG
>DAOTWP010000179.1:0-14970 GCA_034435675.1 Anaerolineae bacterium | reverse complement strand
AAGGGCTCGATCTGCCCGAAGTTTCGCTGGTGGGGATTTTGGATGCGTACAAGGAGGGCTTCCTGCGCTCGGATACCGCGCTCATTCAGACGATTGGTCGCGCCGCGCGTCACGTCAACGGACGCGTAATCATGTACGCCGACAAGATGACCGACTCGATGCGCCGGGCGATTGACGAAACCAACCGCCGCCGCAGTATTCAGGACGCCTACAACAAGGAACGCGGCATTACGCCTGCCAGCATCGTCAAGGAAATCCGTGACCTGACTGATCGTGTGCGCGCCAGTGTAGAACAGCAGGTGACTGCCGGTCCTGCCGATTACGGCACACTGGCAAAAGAAGAACTGCATAAACTGATCAAGGAACTGGAAAAGGAGATGAAGGCAGCAGCGCAGGCGCTCGAATTCGAGAAGGCGGCGGCGCTGCGCGACCAGCTCTTTGAGCTGCGCGGGGTGCTGGCGGATAAGGACTTTGAGACCAGTTTGCTGATGAACTGATTTGACAGACTGTGCGGGGCGGGGATACATGCGTCTGTGCTGCTATGTGTCCCCGCTGCCGAACTGAACAAACCAGGAAACTTAGTCCCCTTATTGCTGAAACACCGCTACGACGCATCCACACCGGCGACTGCCAGGCGCGCGGCATATTGGCGCTTGTAGTAGTCGAGGTATTCCCCGGTCTTGATCTTGCGCCACCACCATGCATTCTGCTGATACCAGCGCACGGTTTGCGCCAATCCTTCTTCAAACGTGTATTGGCGCTGCCAGCCCAGCCCGCGCAGTTTGGCGCAGTCCATCGCATAGCGGCGGTCGTGCCCTTCGCGGTCCGGTACATGGCGGATCAGCGTTTCCGGTTTGCCCAGCAGCGCCAGCACCTGGCGGGTTACGTCAATATTGCGCTGCTGGTTTTCGCCCGCGATGTTATAGGCTTCGCCGGGCAGTCCATGATGCAGTACAGTGTCAATGCCGGTGACATGATCGTCCACATGCAGCCAGTCGCGCACCTGCATACCGTCGCCATACAGCGGCAGGGGTTTGTCATCAATCGCTTCGGTGACGAAAAAGGGCAGCAGCTTTTCCGGGTACTGGTACGGACCATAGGTATTGCTGCCGCGTGTGACCACCGTGTTCAGCCCGTGTGTCACATGATAGGCGCGCACCATCAGGTCACCCCCGGCTTTGCTCGCTGCATAGGGGCTGTTGGGCTTGAACGGATCGGTTTCGACAGAGAAGCCGGTTGCCACATCGCCGTAGACTTCGTCAGTGGAAACGTGTAGAAATCGCTCAATCCCATGCTTAACAGCAGCATCCAGCAAAATATGCACGCCGACGACATTGGTATAGATAAAAGCGTCAGGATCGAGGATGCTGCGGTCAACATGCGTCTCTGCCGCGAAGTTTACTACTGTGTCGATGCCGTGCGTCTCGAACGCGCCCAGCACCGCCTCTCGATCCGCGATATCGCCCTGCTCAAAGCGGAAGTTGGGGGCGTCCTTGACCGCCAGCAGATTATCCGTATTGCCCGCATAGGTCAGCTTATCCAGCACGACAACCGTGTACTGCGGATACGTCTGCACCATATAGCGCACAAAATCGCTGCCAATGAACCCGGCGCCGCCAGTAAGCAGGATGTTTTTCACGGCGTTTTTCCCTTCAGTACACGGACAAGATTGATTTGCCTGTCGGATCAGGGCTGAAGCCCTGGTTCAGCCAGCATTCTTACGCTGTTGGACTACTGGTTCTCTTTTGTCCCGGATGCTGCTGCCGATTCTTCCACTGCCGGCGCCGCCGTTGCAGCAGCAGGCACGGGTTTGGCTAGCACAAAGCGTTCCAGCGCTTCGGCAATGCCGTCAGCGTCATTGCTGGCAACCGTGTGTTTGGCAGCCGCTTTAACTCTTTCGCTGGCGTTGCCCATCGCTATGCTTACGCCGACGGATTCGAGCATGTCCATATCGTTCTCAGAATCGCCGATTGCCATCACCTGTTCCGGGGTGATCTTGAGCGATTTCAGCAAGCGCCGCAGTGCCATGCCTTTGCTGGCAGTCAGCGGCAGCATTTCCAGCACCTGCTCCACCGCTGTCTGCACCAGCTTTACCTGTTCGCCAAACTGCGCGTTTAGCTGCCAGCGCAGCGACTTAACACGCTGCGGGGAGTCGTTGTAGATCAGCAGTTTGTTGACGGCAAGGTCATCAATGACATTGTGGAGCGGACCGACGACTTCCGGCTGCGGTTCGCCATAGGCAAGCATCAACTGCACCAGCGCGTTGCTGTTGCGCAGCAGCAGCCGGTTGCCGCAGTAGAGCATCACATGAAATCCACGATCTTCAGCGAAGGTGATCGCCCGGCGCACAAGGTCGGTGTTGAGGGTCTGGTTATCGCGCAGGGTGCCGTCGGCGTTGTAGGTCTGTGCCCCACCGACGAAGATGCCCGGCGTATTCAGTTTCAGCTTTTCGATGATTGCTACATTCGATTGATACGTTTTGCCCGTCACGAGCATAACGCTGACACCCTGTGCCTGCGCTGCCAGCAGCGCTTCGGCGGTGCGTTCGGTCAGCGCATGGTCACTATTCAGCAGTGTCCCATCCACGTCAATCGCTATGAGTTTGATCGGAAGTCCAAATGCCTGTGTTTCACTCATTTTTTGCGCTCATTTCCCCAGAGGGGCATCCCGGCGCGCAGCCGTCGCCCGTGCCCACATTCATGCGTTCTGTTTTCAAACCAGCCACAGGGTGCTGTTGTCGCCCAAATTCATCTTCAGCGTGCGGGGTTTTTCTGTGGCAGGTTGTATCTTTACAAGCCGCCCAATCAGGCTGTCCTGGATGCGCTGGCTCAGGTCGCTGATGCTGCTGTGTTCCAGCACAATGCTGCGTTCAATTTCTGCATTCACAACGCGGACGTGGTGATAAATGCTGGTAAATGGTCCCACGTAGCTGTTCTCAATCACGGTATTTTCGCCGATGATGGTCGGTCCGCGCACGACACTGTTGATGATCTTCGCGCCTGCTTCCACACTGACCCGCGCATCCACCTGCGAACCCTGCACCAGCGCATCGGGGGCAATCTGTGGCGTTAGCTCCATCAGCACATGACTGTTTGCCTCCAGCATGTCAGTCGGCTTGCCGGTGTCAATCCACCAGCCGCGATGCACATGCGGAAACACGCTGTAGCCGTGATCTATCAGCCATTGGATCGCATCGGTGATTTCCAGTTCTCCCCGTGCAGATGGCTCAATTGCGTTGACCGCCTCGAAAATATGCGCATCAAACATATAGATGCCCACCAGCGCCAGATTGCTGGGCGGTTCTTTGGGCTTTTCGATCAGCCGTTCCACTGTGCCGTCAGGGCGCAGCACGGCAACTCCATAGGACTGCGGGTGTTCAACTTGTTTGAGCACAATCTGGCAGTTGCGTTCGCTGTGCGCAAAATCGCTGATGAGCGGACTGATGCCACCCTGAATGACATTATCCCCAAGGAACATTACAAAGTGGTCGTTTCGCAGAAATTCCTGCGCAATCTTGACCGCGTGTGCCAGTCCATCCGGGCTGCTCTGCTCGATATAGGTCAGGCGCACACCCCAGCGACTGCCATCGCCCAGCGCCTCACGGATTTCGGGTCCGGTTTGCCCGATGACCACACCGATTTCCTCAATGCCCGCATCGCGGATGGTTTCAACCACACGCACCAGAATCGGTTTGTTGGCAACCGGGATAAGCTGCTTGGCACGGGTATAGGTCAGCGGATACAGGCGTGTGCCTTTGCCTCCGCTCAGGATGAGTCCCTTCATCGGCAGTGCTCCTGTGCAGGCTAGCCGTAATAGCTGGTGGTTTCGCGCGGGGCATTGGTCAGCACTGCGCCTACGACCCGCACATGCACACGTTCAAGTGCCTGCCGGGCGCGCGCCGCATGTTCGCGTTTGGTGCTGCCCCCCCGAATGACCAGCAGTACACCATCAACCTTGACGCCCAGCGCGGCGGCGTCGGTGGCTGCCAGCACCGGGGCGACATCGAACAGCACAAAATGTGCCCGCGCCTTCAGCACCCCGATGACCTCGTTCATGCGCTGGCTGCTCAGTACATCCGCTGGGTTAGGCGGCAGCAAGCCGCTGGGCAGCAGGTGCAGGTTGTCAATGCTGGTGTTCACCAGCGGCGGTGAGGCGATGGCGCTGTCGTCCAGAATCATCGTGGTCAGCCCGCGTTCATTCTTGATGCCCCAGATGTCATGCTGCACCGGTTTGCGCAGGTCGGCATCCACAAGAATTGTTGAATTGCCCGCCTGCGCGAACGTCACAGCCAGATTCGCCAGTGTTGTGCTTTTATCCTCGCTGTCCACAGGAGATGTCACCAGCAAGGTGCTGATCGGCATTTCCACAGCGCTGAACATCAGGTTGGTACGCAGGGTACGGAATGCTTCCGCACTTGCGGCACGCGGGTTGGTAAGCGTAATCAGATTGGGTGTCGGCATAATGCGTCTTAGCCCTCAGCACCGGGGATTGTGGCAAGCACAGGCAGTTCCAGCACGCGCTCCAGATCATCGCGGCGGCGCACCACACTGCTTTCGAGATATTCCAGCACAAAGACAATCACGATACCCAGCAGCACCCCCAGAATTGCTCCCGCCAGCGCGTTAATCAACGGGCGTGGGCTGAGCAGGCTGGTCGTCACGTTGTCCTGCAAACGTGCCGTGATCCGATCCTCGCGCCGGGCAAGCTGGTTTTCTTCGTTGCGATACTGCACCAGCATGTTGCCCCATTCCAGCGCCACCCGTTCTGCCGTCGCCGGGTCTTCCAGGTCAACATCAATCTGGATGAACAGATTATCGCGGTTGGCGGCAATCGTGGTGCGGCTGAACAGGAAACCGGGGGTCATGTCGAGGTTCAGGTTGGTGATGATTTGTTCGGCAACGAGTGTGCTGCGCAGATATTCGGCGTGATTGTTGAGCAACTGCACGGTTGCCAGTGCCAGCCCGTTGTCAATTCGCGAAGGGACAATCAGCACTTTTTGCGTCGCACGGTAGATAGGGGTCTGCCGCGCACTGAGGAAGTAGGCGCTTCCCGCGGCAATAGCGGCAATCAGCAGCAAAATCCAGCCGCGCCGCACTAGAATACGCCCGTATTCAACTAGACTCATGCACGCTCCTTCAGCATCACATGGCTCTGAATGCCGCTATTGTACCTGATGGGTGAGCTTCGTGTAAGGGCGCACGCAGCAGGTAGGACTTACGCGATTGAACCCCATTTGTACCTGCATAAAGGGGGCACCTCCTTGTCCACGAATGGACTTGTGTAAGTCCTGAAGGCTGTTTGTATTAGCCAGTCTGCCATAATTGCGTTACTCCGCCCACTCCACACCCCTTGGGGTGGAGTGGGCGGAGTAGCAATGGGCGCATCTGGAGCAGGTGTGATCTCCACAAAGCGGGGTAATCCTTCTGCTTGCGCCTGCCTGAACCTGCGAAGCCCGTTTCGCACACCTGGTTCTATGCGAATCGTACATCCTCACGGAGACGCAGTGTTCCTCGGTGGGGGGCTGCCAGCGCTGCCAGCGTCCTGCCCTCCACAGGGTGCCGGTAAACAGGTGCGATGTCCGCCAGCGGCACGAGGACGTATGCGTCATGCAGCACCGCCGGGTCAGGGATCGGGCGTTTGCGCCCCAGAAATTCGCTGCTGAACTGCTGATCGTTAAACAGGGCAATGTCCAGATCAATGGTGACGGACGCTTTGCGGCTGCGATCCCGTCCCAGCGTGGTTTCCAGTACCAGCAGCGCCTCCTTCAGTGCCCGCACGTCGTAGTGTGTAGCAAGCAGCACCGCCGCGTTGAGATACGGCGCACCACCCTCAGCTTCACCTGTCGCAGGTGACTCGTACACCGGGGAGACGGCTAGCACGACAAACTGCTCACGCAGCGCCGCCACTGCACGCGGCAGGTGCGTCGCCGGCATATGGTTCGACCCCAGCGACAGATAAGCGCTGTTCCACATTTCCGGCACACACAGCCCCTCCTGCAACCAGCGCTGAAGATCGGCTTGTGCTGCATCGGCAGCGGAAAAGGCTAGCCTACCGGACAGCGCCGCCAGTGTCGGGTCAACGGTATAGGCGGCTGTGAAATCGTTGTAGATGCCCTGTGGAGCAGCATAACACCAGGGCGCAATTCGGAACACGCTGGTTTCAGCACGTGGGGTCAGCCGGTAATCCAGCGTGGGCTGCCGCTGGGCATGCAGGATAACCTCGGCATAGGCTTCTACCATCTGCTGCTGGGCGAGATGCATTTGTAGGTATGCCAGCGTTTCCGGGCGGGTGCGTTCGCCGTCCTGGATAATCCGCGCCAGCGCTGCCGCCGCGCCTGCAACATCGCCATAATCCACCTTATCCACCAGCGCATCAGGCAGAATCTCCCGCGCGGGACCAACCCTGGCGAGCACCGCCGGTGTCCCACAGCCGAGCGATTCGTAGGGCACATTGCCAAACGTTTCGACATAGCTGCCCAGACACAGCGTTGCCGCTCCCATGCTGTAATACTGCGGCATCAGCGCTTCCGGCAGCCAGTCATGAAAGACAAACTGTTCTTGCAGCCCACGCGCGCTGATTGCATCATGCAGTCTGGCATAAAAGGCGCGATCCGTCTCAGACAGCGCCGACTCGATCCAGCGGGGAACCAGCACACGGATGTGACGCAGCCCTTCGTGATTGACCAGCCGGTCAGCGACTTCGATTACGTGTAGAATGCCTTTGGGGGCTTCCGGGCGGTGGGGGTACAGCAGGCAGGCGTGCTGTGCCGGGTCAATTCCCGGCAGATAACGCAAAATGTCCGCCGGGGCTGTCGGTTTGAAAACATCCCAGTCCATGCCGTTGTAGATTACCTGCGTGCGGGCGGCATAACCGGGGAAAGACTGCCCCGCGCTCGCCACGTAAACATCACGCGCATAACGCGAGGGCAGAATCAAGGCATCCCCCTGAAACAGGAAACCGGATTGCAGCGTTTCGGCAAACAGCACACTGCGATAAGAAATGATCGTCGGTACATGCTCGAACTGATACACGTAGGGGAAAATCAACCCGCCGTCATGGCTGTAAAAGCGGTCCGCCCGGCGCAGATATTCACCCACGTCCCGGATGGCATTGGCGATGTGATACGGCGTGGTGGCATACGGCTCAGGGTACGGCTGCTTAAAACGCAGCAGCGGCAGTACCTCGGCGTTTTCATGCCAGCGGAACGGCTGGTGTTCGGCGCTGCGCCGGGTGCAGAGAATGGTGATGGTGTGCCCCTGCTGTGCCAGATGCAGCGCCACCTTGCGCAGTTGAATCTGCGCACCGCCCATCGCGTGTGCCGGGAACAGCGGCGTCATCGAAAACATCACAATATTCATCGGTCCGACCAATTGGTGCAACACTCAACGGGAACTGCCTGTGCAATAACACCTGCCAGCATAACACGAAGCTATCTTTCCCGGCAGGGGCTTGGCGCTGCAAGCCTGCCACAGGCATAATCAGCACAGCGTGATGACCGGGATTCAGGAGCAGGAAATGCGCGGCACTCTAACCGCACACCTGAGGGAGATTCTTGGTATGGAACCCCATGCCATTGAACCGCTGCACGGCGGCAGCATCGCGCAGGTTTACCGTGTGGCGCTGCCTGACGGGCGGGCGTTGGTGGCAAAAGTCAGCAGCGGCGAGCAGGGTAATCTGAGCATTGAGGCGTATATGCTTGATTATCTCAAACGCTGGAGCAGCCTGCCCGTACCTGATGTACTCTACAGCGATGATCGCCTGCTGCTGCTGACCTTTATGCCGGGCAGCAGCTTTTTCTCTGCGCAGGCGGAACAACATGCTGCGCGGCTGCTCGCTGAACTGCACACGATTACCGCACCGCATTTTGGTCTCAGCCGTGACACGCTGATTGGCGGGCTGCACCAGCCCAATACGCCAGCACCGCGCTGGATTGACTTTTTCCGCGAGCAGCGCCTGCTGTATATGACGCAGGTGGCTTACAATGCCGGGCAGCTTGCCACGCGCCTGCGCCTGCGGCTGGAAGCGTTTGCCGCGCGCTTAGAGGCGTATTTGGAGGAGCCGGAACAACCCGCGCTGCTGCATGGCGATGTCTGGACCACGAATGTGCTGGCGCAGGGCAGCCGGATCAGCGCGTTCCTTGACCCGGCAATCTACTACGGGCATCCCGAAATTGAACTGGCATTTATCACCCTGTTCAGCACATTCGGGGATAGCTTTTTTAAGGCATATCATGCGCTGCGCCCTATCAGGCAGGGCTTCTTTGAGTCACGCCGCGACATCTATAATCTCTACCCGCTGCTGGTGCACGTGCGCCTGTTTGGGGGCGGTTACACGAGCGCTGTGGAGCGCATTCTGAGCCGCTTTGAGCGTTGAGCATGGCATGGCGTAGGTGTGGTGCTATCGGCAGGGGGCAGGCACGGCTATAATCCTCAAAAATTGACTCAGTCAGTGGACAATGCTTGTTCGGCTCTTCAGTGAGGTTGAAAGGTAACCGGCATGAGTTTTTTCGATAAAGCGCTGGAACTTGAACCGCAGTTGGTCGCTTGGCGGCGTGATATCCATATGCACCCGGAACTTGGCTTTGAAGAAGTGCGCACGGCAAACCTCGTCGCGCAAACCCTGCGCGAGATGGGGCTGGAAGTGGAAACCGGCGTCGGCAAAACCGGCGTGGTTGCCCGCATTGGCGAAGGTCGCCCGGTCATTGGCATTCGCGCCGATATGGATGCGCTGCCGATTGACGAAGCGAACGATGTGCCCTACAAATCCACTGTGCCCGGCGTAATGCACGCCTGCGGTCATGATGCCCATACGGCAATTCTGCTAGGTGTGGCGCGCCTGCTCAACGCAATGCCTGACCGCCCGCAGGGAGAAATCCGCCTGCTGTTCCAGCCCAGCGAGGAAAAATGGGATGCGGAAGGCAACAGCGGCGCCACGCTGATGATCCGCGATCAGGCGCTTGTGGGCGTGGATAAGGTCATCGCCCTGCACGTTGCCAGCGAGCATCGCACCGGCACCGTTGAAATTGGCAGTGGCTACATGCTGGCGGCAGTGGATGAATTCTTTGCCACGATCAAAGGCGAAGGCTGTCATGGCGCATCCCCGCATCAAGGGGTTGATCCGATCTATATTGCCGCGCAGGTCATCAACGCGATTCAGGGCATTCGTTCGCGCCGGCTCAAACCCACCGAGCCATCCGTAGTGACCATTGGGACGATTCACGCCGGTGCAGCCACCAACGTGATCCCGCATGAGGTCAAACTCTCTGGCACGATCCGCAGTTACAGCGAAGAAACCCGCCAGAAGATCCACAGCGAACTGGAACGGGCGTTTGGTGTTGCGCGGGCGCTTGGTGGCGATTTCACGCTGCAAATCTCGCGCGGGTATCCGGCACTGTATAACGATCCCGAAGTCAGTCAGTTAATGCGTGAGGTTAGTGCCGATATTGTCGGTGCAGACAATACCCGACCCGGCGAGCCAATCATGGGCGCTGAAGACTTCGCCTATATGGCGCGCGAAACACCGGGCGCGATGCTGTTCCTCGGTGCCAAGTTCGACGATATCAACCGCCCGCATCACAGCCCGATTTTTGATATTGACGAGCATTCCATGCCCTTTGGCGTGGCGATGCTGGCGGAAACCGCGGTACGCATGCTCAAGCAGCAGTCATAAGGTTCGGAGATCGTTGCTGCCGGGGCGTGATCGTCTGCACCCGACGCTGCTCGCTGCGAGTTCGTGGGGCGAACAGGCAGCATGAATCGTGTATAATGCAACCGGATTGGATACACAGCAGAGGTGCACGTCGTGCGCCTCTGTATTGTGCTACGTTCAGGAGAGTTTTATGCTGCGCCGTCTGCTGATCTTGACGCTGTTTGCTGCCCTGCTGCTGGCAGCGCCGCTAAATGCTCAGGAAGCCACGCCAGACTCCACGCCCGCGTCCGCCAGCGAGATGCTTGGACCCGACAGCTATCCTCCCGGCGTCAATCCGTTGACCGGCTTGCAGGTGGATGACCCCGCACTGCTCAATCGTCGTCCACTGGGAATCAAGATTGTTAATGCTCCGGCTGCGGTGCGCCCCCAGACCGGCTTGGCATACGCCGATCTTGTCTGGGAGCACGAGCTGGGCGGGGGCGTAACACGCTTCACCGCCTTTTTCCTCAGCCGCGATGTCGAACGGGTCGGACCTGTCCGCAGCCTGCGGTTGGTCGATTTCAACCTCGCGCGCATTTACCGCTCCCTGATTGTGTTTAGCGGGATGAGTGAGGGCGTGCGTGATATTCGGCAGGGCGATCCAGTGATGTTGGCATTGTCCTTCGGCGGAGTAGAACCTTGCCCGGCGTTGTGCCGCGATGAAACCGCTATTGCCGACGGCGAACCGCTGGAATACACCCTCTACGGCAACACGGCGGCACTGCGCGAACTGGCAGCAGAACAGGGGCGCAATGTCACACCGGAGCCGGTTTACGGCATGGCATTTGCCCAGGCAACTCCGGAGGGTGGCACAGCAGTTGACAGCATTGACATTGCCTTGCGTCAGACCGTGATTCGCTGGGCGTGGGATGCCGGCAGTCAGCGCTGGCTGCGCTGGCAGGATGGCGCGCCGCATCTGGACACCGCCACAGAGGAGCAGTTGAGCGCAGCGAATGTGCTCATTCTTGAGGAAGAACACACCGTACAGCCGGAAGTCGCCCCAAACTACTGGGGACCCGGTAACTTTGCCTTCTCAGTCAACTTTATTGGCAGTGGGCGGGTTTATCTGTTCCGGGATGGGCAGTATTTTGTCGGCGAATGGCGCCGCACTGAGCGCGAGGCGCCGCTGGAGTATTTCGACATGGCGGGCAATGTGCTGCCGCTGAAACCAGGCAATACGTATGTGCAGCTTGTGCCACGCTGGTCCGCGAGCTACCTGCTCACCTTCCGCCTGACGAATCCCCCGCTGGCGACCATCAGCATCAATAGTGTCTTTCTGCGGGTTGGTCCGGGGGAGAGCTTTGGCGGGCGTGATGCCGGGTATCTGGGCGATACGTTCCCGGTGCTGGGGCGCAATAACAGCGGCACTTGGGTGCAGGTGCTTACGCCGGGAGACGAAGTGCTGTGGGTGCAAACCGATGCGCTGACATTTGCTGATCCACTGGCGCTAGAACGCCTGCCTTATGTGCGTGCTACAGTTGATAATTGATCACGAAGTTTAACAAGAGGGCAGAGGCTGACTGCTGCCCCTGTGACTCATTCGTTGTTGCGGGCACCGGCGTTGAGCAGAGTAAAGGCGAAATAGCCCCCTTGGCGTCGGGAATTGCCTTCCGCCCAGATGCGCCCTCCATGCGCCTCAACAATATGCTTGCAGATTGCCAGCCCCAGCCCTGTGCCTTCGCCTTTTGAGCGTGATGCATCCACTTGATAGAAGCGCTCGAAGATGCGTTCGCGCTGGTCATCCGGTACACCGGGACCCTGATCCTCAATGCTAATGGTCACTTCATCTTCGCCAGGCATGGCGTTGAGCGTAATCGTACCATTGTGCAACGACCACTTAATTGCATTATGTACAAGGTTGATCAGCACACGCCGAGCCAGATCACGATCACACAACACACGAATTTCCGGCGGAATGCTGTGCGATAGATGCAGCTCTTTGGCTGCACTCTGGTCGGACAGGCGTTCAATCGTTTCGTCAACCAGTTCCAGCAGCGGCACCTCGACCATGCGCATGATCGCCTGCCCGGACTCGATCATGGACAGATCCGCCATTTCCTGCACAATCCACTTCAGCGATTCGACTTCTGAGGCGATGATCCTGAGCGAATTGATGCTTTCTTTGCGTTTGGGCTTTTCCTGTTCGTGGAACAGGCTGTCAATAATCAGTTGAATTTTGGTGATCGGTGTGGCAAGTTCGTGAGAAATGTTGGCAACCATATCACGGCGCGCGCGATTCAATCGCACCAATCGAGTGATGTCCTGCAATGCCAGTCCGATCAACGTTTGCCCGCTGCGATGTGTGATGCGAATATTTACGCGGTACATCTGGTCGGCAATCGGAATTTGTTCCTCAAAAGTCTCTTCGGTTTTGTTTACCAGCGCGTCCATGACCATCATTTCCAGTTCTGGCAAATCGGTGACAGTCGCGAGTGTTCTGCCAATGGCGTCCGGCACATCGAACAACTGCTGCGCCTTGTCATTGATGGCAATAATCTGCGCGTTTTCGTCCAGAACCAACAGGGCATCGTAGGCAGAATTTGCCAACAGTGTCAGCATTGCCAGTTCGGGCGCGGGTAGCAAATCCCCCGTGCTGACAGTTTCGCTACGGGCGCTGCGCAGGGTTTCAAGGGTGTGTTCAAGCTGCTCGATCTGTGTTCGCTGAGTCTCAATCTGGTTGAGCTGCTGGGCTATGATGCGGAGCTGCTGCTCAAGGGTGCGTTCGTGCAGGTCAATGGTTCGCTGCTGTGCCGCGATCACATCCTGTAAGTCCAGTTGTGGCTGCATGGCGCTTCTCACTTAGCCAGATTCGTCGAAAGTCATGTTGAACGCTGATACGCCGATTAAATCCATCAGATTGTTCGCGTGGCTGCCCCAACGTGCGTTCGTGTAGTTCCGCTGCTCGGCGGGAGAATTTCGCACGTTGGCTTAGCCCTCGAAGCGGTAGCCAACGCCACGAACCGTGACGATGCGCCTGGGGTTCGATGGGTCATCCTCGATTTTTTCGCGCAGCCAGCGAATATGCACATCGACCGTGCGCTTGTCAACGAAGTAGTCATAACCCCAGACTTTCGTCAGAATCAGGTCGCGCGACAGCACGGCGTTACGATTGCGCATCAATTCGGCAAGCAGGTCAAATTCCTTGTTGCTCAGCTTGATTTCGCCGCGATCGTCGAATACTTTGCGTCCGGTCAGGTTAAGCCGCAAATCGTTGGAAATCAGTTCGTCCTGTCGCATGACCGGTCTGCCCTGTGGGCGGCGCAGGATCGCACGCACCCGCGCAAGAAACTCGCCCAGCCCAAAGGGTTTGACAATGTAATCGTCCGCGCCGCTTTCCAGCCCAACAATTTTGTCCACTTCAGTGCCGCGTGCGGTAATCATGATGATCGGGATATGCGCGGTCGTTGGATCGTGCCGCACCATGCGGCAAATGCTGAGTCCATCGAGCTTGGGCAGCATGATATCGAGCACCAGAATGTCGGGGTGTTCACCGCGCAGCTTTTCCAGACCGGCTTCGCCATCGCCTGCGGTAGTGACGTTAAATCCCTCTGCGCGCAATTTATCGGCAAGGTTATTGGCAAGCGTTTCATCATCCTCAATTATGAGCGCTTTTGGCATACCTGAATTCCCTGAGCGTATCTCACGATGCGGTTAAGGTTAGCACAAGAATGCTAAATCTATGTTAAGAAAAGTGCGCTTCTATAACAGTACTCAATTGAGACACAGCGCGTGAGCTTTTTCGCCTCAGCGATCATGCATTGAACGCACACCGCCCAGCGTTACAGCGGCACGCACCCCATCGCGAATGGCGCGTGCCACCACTTCGACAGCATAAGCGCCAATCAGGTTGACATCGCTTGCAATCTGCCCGGTAGCCAGCGCAAAAATCGTGTCGCCGTCGAACATCGTATGGGCAGGGTGAATGGCACGCGCGACGCCATTTTGTGCCATCTGGGCGACTTTGTTGGTTTGTTCTTTGGTGAGCCTGGCGTTGGTCGCCACGACCCCGATAACCGTGTTGGATTCGGGCATTTGATTGGTGACCAATGGATTTGGGGGGGTGCTGCGCGCGCTAAAGAACTGGCGCATGCCGTTCAACACGCCCATATACTCACTGCCGCCGGGTGGGGTGCGCAGTCCCGCCATGATATTGCCCTGTTCGTCGTAGATGTCGCCGACGGCATTCACCGCGACCAACGCCGCGATGACCAGCCCATCATCCAGCGTTACGCTGGCGGAACCAATCCCGCCTTTGGTGGCATACTCGTTGCCAAACAGCGCCCCAATCCGGCAACCAGTGCCCGCTCCGACACACCCCTGGGCAACCGGCTCGTGGTTGGCGACTTCGCAGGCAGCATAACCCATCGCCGCATCCGGACGCACATCTGCTCGCCCGATTCCCAGATCCATCAGGATGGCAGCAGGGACAATCGGCACGAGAAAACGCCCCCCCGCTGCCTTGTAGCCAATATTGTGCATTTCCAGCCAATGCATGACACCGTCCGCCGCTGCCAGCCCATAGGCACTGCCGCCAGAGAGGACTACCGCATTGACGGTTTCGACCCAATGCATAGGGCGCAGCAGATCCGTTTCGCGTGTGCCAGGCGCACCCCCGCGTTGATCCACGCCGCCAATAGTGCCTTCCGGGCAGATGACCACCGTACACCCGGTCAGCGCGTCAAGATTTGTGATTTGTCCGACAAGAATGCCTGAAACCGCCGTAAGCGTGGAATTGTTCGGATTACTCTCGCGTTGCGCCATAAGTGTTTCCCTGTGATACGACACTTCAGGTGGTAACTGTTAATCCTCTTCTTCATCCCAGTTTGTTTCCGGGTCGAGAAATACGTCAGCAGTGCCATCTGGTAATTCAGGATTCTCAAGTGCTTCTTCAAGAATACTGCGGGCGATTTCGTAATATTGGCGATGGACAAGTACACGCACTTCACCTAATGTGCCGATTCTGATTCCCAGGGCATGATACCCTGCTGCATGTTCGACCAGCGCCGGGACGCCCTCATGTTGAAGGCGACCAGCAACGATCTCTGCTTCTGGCAGGCTGTTGGCGACATAAACGATAGCCCAGGCTGTGCGGGATTGAGGTGAAAGGTCTTTACCCATACTAGAGAGTGTAGCGCAAAAGGCAGGTCACTGCCAAAGGGAAGCGGGCAAAACAAGGGGGAGGGAGAATACAAAACAACACTGTGAGAAAAGGGAGGTTGGCAGCGGCTTACTCTCCCACGCAGCTTCCCACGCAGTACCATCAGCGCTTGCGGGCTTAACTGC
>DAOTWP010000178.1:0-2028 GCA_034435675.1 Anaerolineae bacterium | reverse complement strand
CGGGCAAGCACCTGTTCTGCGAGAAACCGCTGGCGCTGACCGTGGATGAAGGGGCGGCGCTGCTGGACGCGGCACAACGGCGCGGGCTGCGCCTGACGGTGGATTATGTCATGCGGCGCAATCCGCTGTGGGCAGCCGCCGCGCGCATCCGCGAGTCGGGCGTGCTGGGCGCACTGCTGCACATGGACCTGAGCAACCATGCCGCCGGGTTGAGCCTGCCCGCCGCGCACTGGTTCTGGGACAAGGCGCAAAGCGGCGGCATCTGGGTTGAGCACGGCGTGCATTTTTTCGACGCTTTCGCATGGGTGGCGGGCACCGCCGGGCGCATCAGCAGCGCGGCGGCACAAGCCAACGCGCAGGGGCAGGAGGATCGGGTCGAAGCGCTGGCGCAGTATGGGCAGACGCTGGCACATTTTTATCACGGCTTTACGCACAGCGGCGAGACAGAGCAAACCACTGTTCGGCTGACTTTCGCGCAGGGGTATCTGACCCTGCGCGAATGGGTGCCTACTCGGTTAGATATCGCCGCCGCCAGCGCTGAACATGCCCAGGCGCTGCTGCCGCTGCTGCCGGATACGGCGCAAATCGCGGCACAGCAAGGCCGGCGCAGGCTGGCAATCACGCTGCCGGAAGGTAAGCCAGCAGTTTACCGCGCCAGCGTTCAGGCGGGCATGCGCGAACTGGCGTGGGCGGTGCGCGACCCTGCGCTGCCGCTGGCAGTCACGGGCGAACACGGGCTAGCCAGCCTGCGCATGGCGGTTGATGCCGAACGGCTGAGCCGCGCGGCGGACTGATGCTGACGGGTGCATGCGGGTTTCGGGGTAGATGCCCACAGTGCCAGCAAAGCGAACCGCAAAGACGCAAAGGCAATGAACCACAAATGACACAGAGGGCACGGCGAAGTTCGCAGCTATCCCTCTGTGTGCTCTGTGACTCTGTGGTTTTGAATGCCGTGCGCCGCTGCCCCCATTTCCGAATACACCGATGCTGACTGCGGCACGGCGCAAAATAACGCAGCGCGTTATAATCGGCGTGTGCGGCGGCTGGCGCGGTCAGCCCGCGACCTCCCCCCGTATTCTGCTGGCGAATCGTTGTTCATTTTGAAGCAGCCCTGATGATCGCTTTACCGATCAAACCCCTGACTGCTGACAGTTGTGCCCGTTATGGTCAGTTCATCACGCTGCCGCAGCGCCCTGCCGATGGGTCGGGCAGCGGTTTTCACTGGTGGGGCGACAACGCCTTTCTCGATGCTGTCGATACGGATTACCAGGTTGGCTACCTGACGGCGCAGGCGCAGCCCGGCGGGGTCAGCTTCGATTGGGCGGAGCGCCACATGCACACGCAGGAACTGATTATCCCGGTACGCGGGGAGGTGCTGGTTACGTTGCCCCTGCTGATTACCCGGATGAACCGGAACGGCTGGCAGGGGTGGAACGGTTCGAAGTGTTCCGCGTGCAGCCGGGGCAGGCAGTGCTGCTTTCGCGCGGGGTGTGGCATGGCGCGCCGCTGGCAGCAGCGGGCGAGTCGCAGGTGCTGATTCTGCTCAAGTGTGGCACCGGCGCGAATGACCTGTATTTGCAGCGTTGCGCCCCGGTGGCAGTCAGCTGACACTCAGCCGCGCTCAGCCGCGCCCGTAGAGGGTATCGAGCGCGTCGCGCAGGGCGCTTTCTGCTGCGGTGCTGTAATCGCCGCGTTCCAGCCACAGCACAGTGCCGCGGGACTCCTGCCTGGCGTCCAGCAGCAGCACGGCAATCGCCTCAGTGTCAGGCAGTTCCAGCGCGCCGACAAACACGCTCTGGTCGCTCAAAAACGTGACCACCGTCACCGCGCGCAGCACCGGGTCGCGCAGTGCCACATCCAGCCCCCCGATCACCAGCGTGCGCACAAAGGGCGTCAGGTCGGGCAGGGCGGCAACACTGTAGAATGACAGCCCGGCATAATCCGCTGCGAGCGTCTGCGCAGGAACGAGCCAGTCTATTGCCCGTTCCTGCTGTTCGCGGTCAAAGGGCACAATCACCAGCGCGTAGC
>DAOTWP010000177.1:0-20986 GCA_034435675.1 Anaerolineae bacterium | reverse complement strand
AGCGCCGCCTCGTTTGCCGCCGGGTCATTCTTGATCGGAATCTGCGCCGCCATGCCGCCCATTGCGTGCACGCCGCGTTTGTGACAGGTCTTGATGACCAGCGAGGTATATGCCTTCATGAACGGCGCGGTCATCGTCACCTGCGCGCGATCCGGCACGACGAACTCCGGATGCGTGCGGAATTTTTTGATGTAGCTGAAAATATAGTCCCAGCGCCCGCAGTTTAACCCGGCGGAATGCTCGCGCAGTTCGTAGAGGATTTCGTCCATCTCGAAGCTCGCCAGCACGTGTTCGAGCAGCACCGTGGCTTTGATCGTGCCGCGCGGGATGCCCAGCCGGTCCTGCGCCATGTTGAAGATGTCGTTCCACAGGCGCGCTTCAAGGTGCGACTCCATCTTCGGCAGATAAAAATACGGTCCGGTGCCACGTTCCAGCGCCGCGTGGACGTTGTGGAAGAAATACAGCGCAAAATCAAAAATGCCGCCGGGGACCGGCTTGCCGTCCACCAGCATGTGCTTTTCATTGAGATGCCAGCCGCGCGGGCGCACCAACAGCACGGCGGTCTTGTCGTTGAGTTTGTAGAATTTACCTTCCGGGCTGTTGAAGGTGATCGTGCGGCGCACAGCGTCGCGCATGTTGATCTGCCCTTCGATCAGGTTCGCCCAGGTGGGGGAATTGGCGTCCTCAAAATCTGCCATGAAGACCGACGCGCCGCTGTTGAGCGCGTTAATCACCATTTTGCGGTCTGTCGGTCCGGTGATTTCCACGCGGCGGTCCAGCAGATCGTTCGGCAGCGGGGCGACGGTCCAATCGCCCTGACGAATATGCGCGGTTTCCGGCAGGAAGTCCGGCATTTCGCCAGCGTCAAGGCGCTGCTGGCGTTCGATGCGCCGTGCCAGCAGGGTGTCGCGCCGGTCGCTGAATTCGCGCACCAGCGCCGCGACAAAGGCGACGGCTTCCGGTGTAAGAATTTCGGCAAATTCCGGCGTGATGCTCCCGGTGATCTGCACCCCTTCGGGATAGGTGGTCATACGTCGCTTAAACTCCTCTTCGTGTGCCCGTAACAACTAGCTATTGTATACAACCAGCGAATTCCAGTTCCCTTTCTACAACCGCTATTCTATGGCAACCTGCACAAGCCGCGCTTCTGCACGGTTAAGCAACTTCGCGCAGTGTTTTACGACAGTCTGTACTAATCTAATCTGGATTCGATTAACGCGCAAATGCTGCAAACGATTACGTGACAGACGACACGCGAAATTGTGACAAAATTTACAAATTGTGTGCTGCTGCCGAAAAACGGAGCGGCATTTTTGGACAGGCTGACCAACCGTGTACCGGGCACCATGCCTACCGCCCTGACAGGCGCAGACACTGCCTTAAATCGCAATTAGCGAACAAATGTGTTATCCTTAAAACATTCGTTCGCGGGAAGGTAGCCTGACATTCTCACGCTGCATATCTCCGCGATGATACGCTGGCTATGCGAGGGGCTATCAAAAAATGGGCAAAGTCATTATCGACATTACGATGTCGCTGGACGGTTTTGTGACCGGACCGAACGACGGACCGGGCAACGGACTGGGCGACGGCGGGCGCGTGCTGCATGAGTGGGTCTTCGAGGGCAGGACCGCTGACGACGAGCGTCTGCTGGTTGAGGAGCCGATGCAAACGCTGGGGTCATGCGTGCTGGGCAGGCGCACGTTCGACATTGCCGAGGGCGCGTGGGGTGACGAACCGCCGTTTTTCGGGCAGGTGTTTGTGCTGACACACCGCCCGCATGAAACGCTCACGCGCGGATCTGCCACGTTCATTTTTGTCACGGACGGCATGCAAAGCGCCCTGCAGCAGGCGCGGGCAGCCGCAGGCGACCGGGATGTCGCGCTGATGGGTGCGAGTGTCAGCCAGCAGTATCTGAAAGCGGGGCTGGTGGACGAGCTGGAGATTCACGTTGCCAATGTGCTGCTTGGCGCGGGGCGTCCGCTGTTCGCCAACATCGGCGACCGGCAGGTTAAGCTGGAACGCATTCGTGTGATTGCCACGCCCGCCGTGACGCACCTGCGTTATCGCGTGGTGAACTAGGCTGCCGCCTGCCCCTCCCCACCTTTTGCCCCGCCCACGGTGTCCGGCGCGCTGCGGGCGAGGTACTGCCGCAAAGTGTCGTGGGCGAAGCGATAGCCGCCGCCGACCTTGCGCAGAATGACCAAATCCGCCGCGTAGTCGAGGAATTTGTCGTAGCGCCAATAGGGGAGATGCCCCGCGCGGGCGAGGATAGCGCGGAGGATGTAGTGCTGAATGAGTGCACGACCTCCATTCAACAGCCCAAACATCAACCCAACCGCCAGTCCAATCCACGTCGACACTGAAATCGCTTGCTGCGGTTCGCCTGCGAGCACACCTGATAGTGTGACCACTAGTGTGGCCACAAGCCCGACTATTAGTGTCACTCCGATAGCGTTAATTTGAGTGCGCCGCAGGCCCTGCGCGGGCTGGATCCGAGTTTGGGTTGTTTCGCTGGTCTCGAAGCCGCCTGCCAACCAGAACACCAACCCTGTCCCCAACCCAAAAGCCAACGCGCTCACCGGTCCAGTCGATAGTGTAGACCCCACTAATAACGCCAGCGCGCTCACCAGCCCGGTCAACAACCCAAACCACCGAGCATAAGTGTTGGATGACCAACGTAATTGATCGACCAAAACGAGATCACTACGCCCAACCGCCAATTCATCCAACCCAAGCGCCAGCCCGACCCCCAGCCCGAACGCTAACCCGAAGCCCAACCCGACTGCCAGCGCAAGCGCCAGCCCAGTTGCAAGCCCAAGTGCCAGCCCGACCCCCAGCCCGACCCGGCGCTGATAACGTCGTTCTTGCTGCTGATTGTCCAACCACGACGGATGTATCCCTTCGATGTAAGAGTCGGTCCGATCGTGTTTGACAAGCTGCCGTGCCAGCCAGCCCAGCCAGCGGCGGGTGTCCATTGCATCGTAACCGCGCGGGTTGGGCTGTTCGCGCAGGCGGCGGTTGACATACGCCTCCAGAAAATGGGCGCGCAGATCATGCGGCGTCCGATACAATGCAATTTCACGCTGCACAGTGGGCGCAGGGATGCCGCGCGCTACCACTGCCATCGTGTTGAGCATAAACGGTTCATAGGCGAGGGTTTGCAACATCGGGTGTTCAGCAAGCACCGCCCGCAGCCCGGCGAAATCACGATCCGATGCCAGGTAACGGGCGATGCTGTCCGGCGTCAGCGGCTGGATAACGACCTCGCCGGGGATGTTCAGCGTGGTTGCCAGCGCCTGCCACTCTGCCCGGCGGCTGCACAACGCGAACTCTATGGGGCGCTCGGCGCTGAACTGCCGGATCACTTCCAGACATGCCTTACGCTGTTCTTCCGCCACTTCGTCCAGCCCGTCCAGCAGATACAGAAGCCGCTCCTGCCGGACGAAATCTTCAGCGACCTTCTTCGGCAGAGCGTATTTCTCGCGCAGTTCGCCAATCAGCCAGTCCTCAAACGGAAGCTGTTTCGCCGCCCACGAGGACAGCGCCAGCACCACCGGGATGGGCTGGTGGGCATCCTGCCGTGCTTCTGCCAGCAGCGCCGCCGCCAGTTGCAGCAGCGTCACAGTCTTGCCCGCGCCCGGCTCGCCGAGGATCACCATACGGCGTTTGTTCTGGTGGCGCAGGTCGCTGAACGCGCGGGCGATTGCCGTGCTGTCCGGCAGCGTATAGTCCGTCATGCCGGGGCGTTGCAAGACTTTGTCCGGCTCGGCAAACTCAAGGTTCAGGTTGAGCGCATGCCCTTCATTGAGGATGTGGTCAAGGAAGCCGCCGATCCAGATGTTGTCCACCAGTGTCAGCATGTTCTCGCGATTTTTCGTGCGCTGATTGGTGGTAAGTCCTCCGTCGCGCGGGGCAAAGACCGGATTATTCAGCCATTCACTGCGAAACAAAGAGGCAAATGCGAAAAGCAGCGCGCCTGATGCGGCAGTCACCACGAGCAAGGGTTCATGCTGTTGTTCAATGCCCGCGATTGGCAGCGGCATCTGGAACAGCCACATGATCCCTACAAGCAGAGGAATCACTGGACTGAACAATTGCAGCAGCAGGCGGTATGTCAAACGTTCGCGCATGGTGAGGCGGCTCCTGTGGCACTGGTGTGCTGCCGTGATATTAACATATCGGCAGGGGCGTGCAACCGTCTGCGCATCAAATCACAGTCCCCCCGTGCCAATATCCCCCTTTAGCACTATTGACGTGTTAGATGGATTGAAATTTTCCATTGAAACCCTCACAATGAGTCATGGGGTTCTTTATGCCAACTTAAGGAGACACCATGCGTAAATTCGTGTTTGTGCTGCTGCTGGTCCTCGCGGTAGTCGTACCGTTCACACAGGCGCAGGATGCCAGCAACACGGTACGCGCCATCTGGAACAACGATGTGCTCGTGCTGATCAACATCAGCGGCGACGGCGTTGATCTTTCTGAACTGGCGCTGCAGGGCGAAACCGGCGCAATTCTGCCCGAAAACTGGGTCATGGCGGTGGACGCCAGCACCACGCTGTCCTACAGCCTGTACAATGTGCGTCCCGGCTCCTGCCTGATCGCCTACCGCAGCGGTGCGCAGCCTGTCGCGCCGGAAACCGTTTCCTGCACGCGCACCATCGGCGAATTTGAAGTGACCAATATTGACGACATCATCTGGACGCCGGATCGCGCCAGTTTCACGCCCGTGCTGGCAGGCACCGCGGGCGCGGCATGTGACACGCGCAACCGCACTGCCTGCGACATCGCCGTGAACCCGCTGAATCCCAATCCCCCGGCGGAGATGGGCACACCGGAAGAAACCACCATCAGCGCCATCTGGAACAACGACATTCTTGTGCTGCTCAACAGCAGCGAATACGGCGTCAACCTGACCGCGCTGAGCCTTGCCAGCGTCAACACCGACGGTGCCATTTCGCCTGACCTGTGGGTTATGGGCACAGACGATGCCGGTCTGTCCTACGCGCTGGCGGATGTGCGTCCGGGGTCATGCCTGCTGGCGTACCTGGGCACCGCCGGGGCAGACACCCCTGCGCCCACCCTGCCAGAGAACGTGACCTGCACGCGCACCATCGGCACGTTCACCGCTGAGAATCCGCTGGATCTCGTCTGGTCAGCCGAATCGGGCGGCTTTGTCCCGGTGGTCGCGGGCAGCGCGGGCGATACCTGTGCATACGGCAGCACCACCGACTGCGCGATCACCGTGCCGGTTGCGCAGGCAGGCGACAGCAGCACTGTAGCAGGCGGCGCGACGGATGCGCCCGAAGTGCGCCTGCTGTGGAACACCGAAGTTCTCGTCGTGATCAACATCAGCAGCAGCGGCGTTGACCTGACCGGGCTGACGCTGGAAGCGGCAAGCGGCGGCGGCAGCATCGCGCCGGAACAGTGGACGCTGAACACTGATGCGGCGGGGGTGTCCTATGCGCTGGCGGATGTGCGTCCGGGGTCGTGCCTGCTGGCGTATCTGGGCACGGCGGGCAGCACGACTGCCGCACCGGAGCTGCCGGAAAACGTGGCATGCACGCGCGTGATCGGGCAGTTCACGGCGGAAAGCGCGGCGGACATCGTGTGGAGCGTGGATTTTGGCGGCTTCACGGCGCTGGTCAATGGCGCGGCGAGCGCCACCTGCGACCCCAGCCGGTCAAGCTGTGACGTAGATCTGGACTAACGATCTACCCTTCAATCGTTCTTCCTGAACAGGGACTTAATCCCCTTATCGGGGATTACGGATAGTTACAAAGTCCGAAAAAAGTAACAAACTATGCCTGCTGGTGAAGGACTAGCGCCAGCAGGCATTTTTCTTGCAGCAGGTGGGGGTTACAGGGGATGACGCGCGGCAGCTGCTTCACGGCAGCGACAGCCGCCGCGACCCTGAAATTGGATACACGCCCTCCGGCAGCCACGAACCCAGCACCAGGTAGTAAGTCTCATAGTGCAGCGGAATATTCAGCACATGATACAGCAGCATCGTCACGATTCGCTCCTGACCGGGACCCAGCGTAAACTCATCGGGGAAATCCTCAGCGACAGAAATCTCGCCGTAGGAAGTGACCAGATAGGCGCGCAGATAGCCACGTGAAACCGAGGACTCTTCATAAAGATTGTTGTTGGTGTAGGTCACATCAATCTCGATGGCGGCGCTGGAACGGTTGCCCCAGACCTCGTCATATTCCGTCGAGATGCGGCTGATCACGCCGCTGACATGTTCATTGCCAGTGTTGACCGACTGCCCCAGCAGACTCTCCAGTGGAGGCGCTGCCGCCTCAATCGCCTCGCTGCTGCTGAAGCCACCTACATAATTGGTAGATTGCGCGTCGAGAAAATACGTGCCGCAGTAATCGTCGTTGTCGTAATAATAAGGATCAACGAGCGGCGTGTTCTGAGGAGTTAGCCCCGCCAGATCTAGGCTCAGTTCCGGCGCATGCGGGAAGACCACACGGGTAACATGCGCGTTGACTGAATAGCGAAAACGCAGCAGCGGCGGATACAGGTAGTAGCCGCTGCACGTCATGCGGTATCCAGATGGCAGCGCCATCCACATGCTGCTGTCCGCCCCCAACCGCACGCGTACCGGATAGGTCACACCCTCGGCAGTTTCCACATAAGCGTCCGCTGTCACCTGACGCAAGTAATCCGCCAGATCGACGTGGCGCATCTGCTCCGATGTGTTGATCAAGAACGTGCGCACCTCTGCCTCAACCCAGCCGTCACCCTGATCTTCTGCCAGATACAGCCAGTGATCCAGCACATACCCGCTGGTTTCCGGGGGCGTTTCGGTCGCTGTGGCGACTACAACGGCTGTGCTGGGGCAGACTTTCCAGCGTCCGTCCTCGTAGAGCATCGGGAAATCTTCGCTGAACTCGGTTTCCTGAATGCTACCGTTAACACTCACCCGAATCCTGCCGTCTGTTCTGACCGTCGCCGTATCAGTATTTTGCGCGACGACAGTAAATGACAGATCGGTCATATCCACGCCGGTTTCCACATCAAACCCGCCAAACAGTTCCGCAGCAGTGGTAAACAGCCCTTGATTGAACATGACCTCGCTTAACTGGTTGATGTCGGCACTGCAGGTATAGCGCCCCGCCAGTGTGGCATCGCCCGTGAGCAGCCCTTCCAGCCACTGCCGGGCACTGGCTTCCGGTCCGGCAGTGGGGGCAAACACAGCTTCCAGCCCGCCTGAGTTTGTCAGCGCGATCACACCAATGACCAGCACAGTCAGCAGCAGTGCCGTGAACAACAGCACCCGCCCGCGCGAACGTGCGGAGGTAACAGGGAAGCGCGCTGCCCCGTGTGGCGCTACCTGCGGAAACTCCACCGGCGGATCAACCTCGTCCAGCTTTGCAAGCCACTCGCGTGCTTTGGGGTGGTCCAGCGGACGCAGCACAGCGCGTGCCTCGGCAAAGCGCCGCGCCACAATGAGCTGTCGTGCCCGGTCTAATTCTTCTTTCACGGTTGGCATAAGCATTCCTGCACAGAGTTGGTTGATAGCCAATTAAACCGCTGCCCGCACAAAATCAAGCAGCAGCGTATTTTCAGTATACCTCTGCTGAATTCTTATGGACGCTATAGGTTCGCGCCGCCGGTTATAACGGCACCAGCGTGCGCACAAGCTCCACCGCATTCGCGATGCCCTGCTCCTCGCGCAGCGCCGCACCGAGCATGCGCGCCCGTTCGCGCATCGGCGCGCCGTAGACCATCGTCGTCAGCTCGCGCCCCAGCTTCTGCGCCGTCAACCGCTGCACCGGCAGCGGCGCGGGACCCACACCCAGCACATGAATCCGCGTACCCCAGTAGGGTTGATCCGCCGTGAAGGGCACAACCATACTCGGCACACCCGCCCGCAGCGCCAGCCCGGTAGTACCTGACCCACCGTGATGCACCACCGCCGCCATACGCGGCAGCAGCCAGTCAAACGGCGCGTAATCCAGCGCGAAAACATGCTCCGGCAGGGATGCCCCGCCCAGGTTCGCCCAGCCCCGCGCCACAATGCCGCGCAGCTCGGTCTGGTGCAGCGTTTCCAGCAGAAGCGCGGTCACTGCCGCAGGGTCATTGACAGGCATGCTGCCAAAGCCGATGTAGACAGGCGGCTCACCCGCATTGAGGAACGCCAGCAGATCGGCAGGGGGCTGCCAGCCAGATTCATCCAGCGTCCACCAGCCCGTGATGTGAACATGCGCGCCCCAGTCACGCGGGCGCGGCACGACGCGCGGGCTGAAGCCATTAATCACCGGGTCAGGCGGCTGCGGCATGAAGCGCGGCGCGGCTGCCAACCCCAGTTTGCGGCGAAAGCGTGTAATCCCGCCGCGAAACAGCGTCCACACCGACTGTGCGGCAAAGCTGTAGCTGATACGGTTGACCAGCGAGTGCTGGGGCTGCGCCAGCAGCAGCGGGTTGGGGAATTCGCGCGTGGGCACCAGCGGAATCACCGACGCGACAATGTGCGGTACGCGCAGCGCCTCAGCCAGATCACGCCCGAACAATCCGCCGGGAAGCTGGTCAATAATCGCGTCACTGTCGCGCAAGGCATCTGCCGAAAACGCCGCGATATAATCCTCAATGAGCTGCGCATACGTCTGCCGGACAGCGTTGAGCATGCGCAAGGGGTTACGAGTGCCGGTCAGCCCTGCCCCCGCTGCCAGCCGGACAAGCGCCTCAGCATCGCCGGGTACAGCGTGGAATTCCAGCCCCTGCCCGCGCACCAGCGGCGCGAACGACTCAAATGTGACGACGCGCACCCGGTAGCCCGCATCCAACAGCCCTTTGCCCAGCGCGACATACGGCTGCACATCCCCGCGAGAACCTAACGCCAGAATCGAGAGTGTCGGCATGCCTGATCGAGCCTTTTAACTATGCCAACGGACCGCCCGCCTGCAACCAGTGGTTCTGGCAGGCGGCGTGCCACACGACCACAATGCCACGCAATCGTGCGATCGCATGATCGCGCAATCGCATGATTGCGCAATCGCATGATTGCGCAATCGCGTAGACAATCAATAGATTACCATAACTTCTTCAAGCGGCTTTTTGTAAATGTCGGGCACCTGGGCGTCCGGCGCGGGGTAGCCCACCGGGATGACGACAAAGGCGCGTTCGTTAGACGGACGGTGCAGGATTTCGCTGAGGAACGCCATCGGGCTGGGCGTGTGGGTCAGCGTCGCCAGCCCTGCCAGATGCAGGCTTGTCAGCAGTAGACCAACGGCGATGCCCACTGACTCGGTTGCATAGTAATGCTTGACCTTCACCGCTTCGCCGCTGTCGGTGTCGGGCTTCCAGCCGTGCGCCTGCACAAAAACGACAATCAGATAGGGGGCGTCTTCGAGGTGCGGCTTATGCCAATCCGTACCCAGCGGCGCGAGCGCTTCCAGCCATTCAGCGCTCATACGGCGTTCATAGCTCTCTTTTTCTTCCGCCTCGGCAGCAAGCCGGATTTTGCGCTTAATCTCCGCATCGCGCACCACGGCAAACGTCCAGGGCTGCTGGTTCGCGCCCGAAGGTGCAGTCGCTGCCGCTGCAATCGCGTTCTGGATCAGTTCAAACGGAACGGCATCAGGGGAAAACTGGCGAACAGTACGGCGGGTGCGCATCCGCGCCAAAAATTCACGAGACCGGATGAGTTGCTCATGTGTGGCGAGGCGCGCAAAATTCAGGGGTCTGAATTGACCAGTGTGAGACATTGGGCATCCTTTCGGCAGAGATGCCCCCGTGCGCTAACCCTTCTTCGCGGGTTCGTCTTCCGGCACCGGCAGCCCATAAACGTTGAGCGCCCGGATATGTGCCTTGATCGCGTCAATGATGTTCGCCGCTGCTTCTGATTTGGTCTTGCCATGACTCAAGCAGCCGGGCAGGCTGGGGCATTCCGCAATATATGTACCTTCAGATGTCCGGTAGAAGATAACACGCCGCTGCATTGTTGTCCTCCGAAAAATCCTCTCCACATCTTCCACAATAACTAAAAAAGCTCCTCAATTGGTGTTAATTCTATTATCTATCACAAAATCCCGTCAAAAACCTTTACGTTTTTCCAATTTTTTGTGAACGATGTTACAGCCCTGTAATATCACACGCACACCGTGTCCCGGTTCCGAAGCCCCGGTCAGATCGCGCTCCGCTGCACGCCTCCGGACTGCCTCCAGATGGACCCCTACAGCCTGATCGTTACACCGGGCGAATCAGTTCCAGAATGTAGGACAGCCGCCGGGTATCGTTGGGCAGCAGGCGCGCCAGTTGGCGTCCACAGGCAACCAGAAAGGCGTAGCGTTCGTCTTCCGGGTAGATGCCTGCCGCATTGCGCAGCGCCGCAGCCATCAGGTCATCTGGCGATACATCCGACGCATTCAGCACCAGCCGGAAAAAATCCTGCCGCTGCGTAAAGTAATACACTTCTTCTGCTGTACACAGTTCCACCTCGGCAAGACTCAGCGGTGGGCGCGGCGGCAGGCTGTGGACAATCGTGCGGTTGTTCAGATCAATGTAGCCGATATTGATTACTGCCGTTTCGACTGGCACCATGCGGTTGTCGCGCTGGTCCATCAGGGTGCTGTTGTCAATGTTGGCGGACATGACCAGTTCGCGCACCAGCGGGTCATCCACAATGCGAATGGCGTGAATCAGCCCGACAGCGTCGAACCCACCTTTCGCCACGCGCACCTTAACGAACTCGCCAAAGCTGTGCCGTTCGTCCAGCCGGTTGCTGTGAATACCACAATCAAAGCCGGTGGTGCTGGCGCGCAGCACGCGCCCGATCATGTCCCGCGATGGTTCCGTTGGCAGCATGGTTTACGTCTGTCCTCCCAGCCGGAATTCCTGACGCTGCATCCCGCGCGCCAGATCCTTGCTTTCCATCTTGTTCGATTCGCGCGCCGGTTCCAGCCCACGATCGCGCATCACCACGCGAATCAGTTCGTCAAGCTGGCGTTTTTCGCCCCCGCCGATGACCGCCAGTTCATCCGCGCGGGTCAGCGCATAGGGATAGGCACGGCGTCCCTGAATGGCACACTGCGCCAGCAGCAGCCCGTGAATCGTGTTGATGGCGGCTTTGTCGCGCGCGACCCACATGGGCACATCCACGCGCGCGATCACCGGGCGTCCCTGTGGCGCAACGTTAACATAGAAGAAGGCGATTTCGTAGCTGACACCATACTCCTTGCGGTAGTCGCGGTTCTGTGGCGAGTTCGCCGCCATCAGCGCGGAACGCTCGCCCGGTTTGAGCACGTGGCTGAACAGCGCCAGATCGCGCAGCCCTTCCAGATCGCCATCATTTTGCAGGTAGAGGTCGTTGACCTGATGTTCTTCCAGGCTGAGCAGGTGCAGCAGGCTGATCACGTACTGGCTGCGCGGGTCGTCCACATAACCGCATAACAGCGAGCCGCTGTCGTACAGATGCACCAGCGCGCTGACATAGGCTTTTTCCAGCCCGCCGGAGTCCTCAACATCTACCCCACCAAAGAACTTGAGCAGGTTGCCGTCATGAATGGCGACGAGCGTCTGTTCGCCCGCATGGCGCAGCTCCCATGCCTTGCTGCCCAGCGCGCGCATTTCTTCTACGGTGCGGCGGTTGTTGACCGTGCGCCCGCTGATGAGCTGATTGCTGGCGTCTTTCAGCAGGGACTCGGTGTAGACCATTTCCGGCTGAATCCACTGCTGCGGCAGGCGGTCTTCGCCATGAAAATAGGCGAACATGCCGATGTTGATCAGATAGTACAGCGTCGGCGAATGATAATCGGGGTAAATCTGCGAGCCATCGGCAGCAAGCGCGACTGCGCGGGCAGGCGGCGGCGCTGCGGGAAACGTGTGGTTGACCGGTTCGGCAAGCTGGGGATCAAGCGGGGCAGCGCCGCGATACCCGCTGACATCCGGGCGGCGGGCGAGCATGACCCGTTCATGAACAGCAGCCAGCGGCGGCGCAGCGCGAAACCGCTGGAGCGCCAGTTCAAGCTTGTTGATCATGCTCTGTTCCAGCTTTTCACGGTAGTAAACCATTTTGTGAATGCTGTTGATGATCTGGTTAAATTCCAGCGACATGTGCAGTTCCCGAATAATGCCAGCTAACCTGAGTATAGCACTGATGTTCTAAGCCGTCAACCTGAATATGCGCCAGTCCAGCACGCCACAAGCATCCCCTTAGGGGCACTGCTGCGCAATGGTACAAAGGAACTGTGCTGGCGACCGGCGCAGATCGGCGGCAAAATCATTGCAGAATACACTGTTCACCTGACAATCTCAACACATTCTCAATAAAAGTAATGCTACACTTTGGTCATGACTCGTATTGAACGCAAGGCGCAGGTTTATGACAGCACCCCTGGATTTGAACGTGCTGATTGTCGAAGATAATCAGGATTTCGCCGAGATGATACTGGCGCTGCTCAAACACGCCGGGATTAGTGGCGAAACCGCCAGCAGCGGCGACCAGGCAAAACAGGTATTGCAGCGGCAGAAACCGGACTTGCTGCTGCTGGATCTGAACCTGGGGCACAAGATGAGCGGCTGGCAGGTGCTTGACTTTGTGCATCACCGCTACGGGCTGTACAGCGTGCCGGTGATTGTCGTCACCGCCTGCACCGACCAGTTGAACCGGCTGGTGGGCAGATTGCAGTATGTGGAACGCTACCTGACCAAGCCGTTCACAATGTACGAACTCTACACGGTGGTCAGCGAAGTGCTGGAACTGGACAAGATCGGCATGGGCGCCTGACCGGGCGCTGCCGCTGTGGGCAAATTCAGCGGTGCGGGCGCTGCGCCAACCTCCCCGGCGCGCGCCCGACACCCGACAACACAATGCCCCTGCCCGCGCGGGGGTTTTTGATTCCTGTGCATCCCCCTACCCGAACAGACCGCCCTCGTCCACATTACCGTCGCCGTCTTCATCGAGCATGCCCCCGTAGACCTCATCATCGCGGCTGCCCCGGCGGCGGCGCAGCCCGGACGGACTGCCCGGACTCAGCGGGCGGCGATCCTCATCGTAATTGACAAAGTTCTCGTCACGCTGCCCGCCAAACTGCCCCGACCCTCGCAGCGGCGTATACCCCGGCTGCCCGGCAGGCGGCGGCGCGGATGGCGGCGCGGACTGTGCGCCGAATGCCCCACCGGGATCAGACGACTTGTAGCGCTCCGCGAGACTCTGCGCCCGGCTACCCTGGGGCGCACCTGCCGCGGGCGGCGCGCCCTGATATTTCGCCACCGCCGAATCGAAATCAAGATCAGACGCTTTCTCGCGCAGGCTGCGGCGTCCGGCGCGGCTGCGTTCCGGCTCAACATCCTCCGGATCGCTGTCCGACGCGCCCGAAATCGTATCCACAATCGCGCCCAGGTTCAGCCCGCTGAAGCGCAGCACCACAAACCCACCCACCAGCAGCAGCACCGTACACAGCAGCCCGAAGCCGCAAATCACCGCAATGGTTGTCGCATCCATCGCATAACCTCACGAAATGATTGGGTTGACCTTTGATGCCCGCAGCAGCGTCAGTGTGTTACAGGCATCGCATTCGACCCATTGTAGCACGTCAACACAAATCTATAGCGACTCAACCCCGCACTAATGTTATAGTCGGATTATCGCACGGCATAGAATCGGCGCCAATAAGGAGGGCTAATCAATCCATGACAGAACGTAGACTGCTAATGATTGTTGTGCTGCTGTTGCTGCTGCTGCTAATCGCCGTCACTGTACTGCTGCTAACGCTGAACAATAACACAAACCTCAATGCACAACGGGCGACATCCGCTGTTTCCACAATGCCAGCAATTACCACTGACAGCGGCGCTGCCGCGCCCAACGACTCTGAAGCGGGGAACGGGAACGCCAATCCCCTGGCAAGCACCGCAACCGCTTCAAATAGCCCACAGGGCAATCCCAATCTCGAAGTTTTAACACCCGCGAACGTTCATCGCGTTGTCCAGCTGGCTATCTTTGAGGAAGGCTGGGTCAGGGATCTTGCCTGGTCACCGAACGGGAGACTGCTTGCCGCGGCCGGGGAAGGCGGTATCTGGCTGTACTCTATCAATCTTCCGGGCACAGAACCGCTGTTCCTGAACTACGAAGAGGCATTTGCCGTCGCGTTCAATCCGGATAACACTCTGCTGGCGATAGGTGTGGAACAGAATGTGATCATCTGGAATCTTGCCACCGCTGCTGAAGTGGCGTTGATGCAGGGGCACACGGATGATGTGTCTGCACTGGCGTTTTCGCCTGACGGCACGCTACTGGCATCCGGCAGTCGCGATGCAACGGTCAGGCTGTGGGATGTCGCCACGTGGACGGAACGCGCCGTGCTGAGCGGCACTCCCGAACGTGTCGCCAGGCTGGCCTACAGCCCTGACGGCAGCCTGCTGTCCGCGTCGGGTTTCGACCTGAACATTGCGGTGTGGGACACCACCAATTATGGACAGCCTGGAGTGTTACAGGGGCATACAACAGGATTATCGGGTCCGGGCGTTTCGGGCATTGATTTTACACCAGATGGTCTACTGCTGGTGTCCGGCGGTCATGATGAAACCATTCGTATCTGGAATGTTGCCGGAACGTTTCAGCAGGCCACCTTGATGGGTCATCGCGATACGGTCCTCGATATTGATGTCAGCCCCAATGGACTGCTGATTGCCTCCGCTTCGGCAGATCGAACCATACGCCTATGGGATCTGGTGAATCAGGTCAGCCTAATTGAACTGACCGGTCACCGTGAGAATGTTTATGAGGTCGCGTTCAGTCCTGATGGGCGACAGATTGCGTCTGGCGACGGCAGGGGCGTCGTCCGGTTGTGGGGTCTACCGATGGCAGGTTAATCGCGGACCGGAAAGACCGGCAACAGCTTAGAGCGCTGCGCCGCCTGCGCCGCGCACCACCGGCAGCAGCGCAGCATAGATGTCCATCAGCAGCGCTTCGACCCGCGCGTCGTCGGCTTGCTCTGCCCGCAGCGTATCATAATCCAGCACCACGCCGCGCCAGCTTTCGGCAACCCAGCGGGCGGGCATAGGCAGCGCGGGCGGCGTAAAACCATCCGGCAGCGGGTAGGCGTAAGCATAAAAATAAGGGCGCGGCAGACCGGGACTCTCCGGCGCGAACCCGAAATTCAGGTGTGGCTGGTTTTCGTCATCCGCGCCCGCGAACCACAAAAACGACAGGTCAAAATGATGCTGCCACAACACCAGCGGCGACAGCATGCCATACAGCCGTGCACGAAAACGCGCCATCACCGTAAACACCCGATACAACACCTGCGCATACTCCGCGCCAGTACGCAGGTCAACCTCCAGCGGTTCTGTATCCGTCAGCGCTGTGTGATCCAGCGGCACCGTGTGACCGGCAATCGTCAGTTGGACCAGCAGCGCCGTTGCCAGCGACGCCCGGCTGTGCCCCGCCAGCGGCAGTGTAAAGCGCTTGCCCGGCGCGTCGAATTTCAGCGCCGCAGCGCCAAAGTCCAGCGTCAGCGTGCCAGAGGGCAGCACACCAGTGGTCAAGCCCTGCGGCACCACGCTCAGGCTGTGATGCAGGTGATTCGGCTGCCGGGCGATGCTGGCGACTTTGACAGCACCGATCACCTGCGCGGCGCGATGCAGCCCGGCGCGTGTAGCGTCCCAATGTTCCAGCGGGGGAAAAGACATTCTCCAGCACTCCTATCGCTGTTCGGCAGCACCCTCTGCCCTTGCTGCCTTTGATTGTAGCACAGCTTGCCACACGGTTCAGGTTCATACACTTTGTCTGACAAATTCCTGGCAAATTGGTCTACGCTGGGTGATGAAACGCGCGCCCGGTCATGCCATAATCAGGCACAATGAATAGAATTTCATCCTGACGATCCGATTGGGGTAGTTTTATGCGTCGCAATCCTGTATCCCGCAGTGTCCAGAACCTGCGCCCGTCCGGCATCCGCAAATACTTCGACATCGCCGCCAGCATGGACGATGTGGTGACGCTCGGCATTGGCGAACCTGATTTTGTCACGCCGGAACACATCCTCGAAGCAGGCATCGCCAGCCTGCGCGCCGGGCACACCGGCTACACCTCTAACAGCGGCATGCCCGAACTGCGCCGCGCGGTGAAAGGCTACGTCCAGCGTTTATACGGGCTGGAATACCACCCGGATGACCAGATTCTGATTACAGTGGGGGTCAGCGAAGGCTTGTATCTGGCGCTCAAGGCGATTCTGGATCCCGGCGACGAAGTGCTCGTCGTCGAGCCGTGCTTTGTCGCCAACCCTGCCGCCGTCGAAATGGCGGGCGGCGTCGCGGTGATGATCCCGACATTTGCTGAGGACGAGTTTCAGGTGACGGGCGCAACACTGGAACGCTACATTACCCCGCGTACCAGAGCCATCCTGATGAGCTACCCGAACAACCCCACCGGCGCGGTGCTGACCCTGCCGCACATGCAGCAGGTGGCACAGGTTGCCGAAAAATATGACCTCGTGGTCATTTCGGACGAAATTTACGAACGGCTGGTTTACAACTGGCAGCATATCAACTTTGCCGCGCTGCCCGGCATGTACGAACGCACCGTACTGCTCAGCGGCATGAGCAAATCCTTCGCCATGACCGGCTGGCGCATTGGCTATGCCTGTGCCCCGGCAGAGATTATGCACGCCATGCGCAAGCTGCATCAGTATCTGATTATGTCGGCGCCCACCACCGGGCAGGAAGCCGCGATTACAGCGCTCAATAACGGTGAACAGGCTGTCGAAGCGATGCGACAGGAATATGATCGCCGCCGCCGCCTGATCGTCAGCGGTTTCAATGAACTGGGGCTGACCTGCTTTGAACCGCGCGGCGCCTTCTACGCCTTCCCCGACATTCGCAGTACCGGCATGACCGACGAGGAATTCTGCGAACTGCTGCTGCAAGAAGAACACTGTGCCGTCATCCCCGGCAGCGCGTTTGGCGCCAGCGGCAGCGGCTTTGTGCGCGCCAGCTATGCCAGCAGCTATCAGAATATCGAACGTGCGCTGGAACGCATCACCCGTTTTATGCAGCGGCACGGCATACTGCACGCCGTTCACGCGCTGTAAGGGTCTATCCATATAACCGGACAAGGGGAGTAATCCCCTTGTTCAGCAGAAAAACAGCTTCAAGGACAGATGCTAAAACCCTTGACGCAGACAGCACAGCCACGATAGCCGCACAGGGGCATCCGCCGAGGATGTCTTTTTGTGCGTCTTATCATCATCCTTCCCCGTATAAACCAACACCGCTGGCAGCACCGGCTGGCAGCACCGGCTGGCAGCACCGGCTGGCAGCTCCGGCTGGCAGCACCGGCTGGCAGCTCCGGCTGGCAGCTCCGGCAGTTAGTGTTAATGTTTTCACAGCGTTTCCAGAAACGACTCTGCCAGTATAATCGTATGTAGAAGCATAGCATGGCAGGTACTGCCCCATGTTCAACGATCAATCCACAATACCGCCGGTGCTGCTGGTCACGCAGCAGCCCGAACTGGCGGCGCTGTGGCAAACGCTGCTCGCACCCTATACGATCACGGTTGTGGCAGTCCCGGACCCAACAGCCGCGCTGGAGCAGTTCATGGCATGGCTGCCTGAAGTGATCCTGCTCGATGCTGCCCTGCCCGAAGACGGCGCAGTACGCTGCTGCCTGCTGCTGCGCCAGCATCCCGAAGGGCGCGACGTCCCCCTGCTGGTGCTGGCACGGCGTGCTGCTGCTGCCATTGCGGATGCCGTCATCCAGGCAGGCGCGGATGACTGCATGGTTATGCAACAGACTGCCGACGAGGCACAGGCGCTGCACCGGGTGCTGCTGCTGCGCCGCATGCGCCATGCCGAACGCGAAATCGCGCAAATCCGCCAGCTACACCAGCAGATGTTTGCCGAAAGTGACGCAATCCAGTGGCTGCTCGATGCCACCTCCGGCGCGATTGTGGATGCCAACAGCGCGGCACAGCGTTTCTATGGCTATGCGCTGGCGCAACTACGCAGCATGACCCTCAACGACCTGAGCACCGACTCGCCCCACAGCGTTCATAAACTGCTCGAAGACGCGCTGCTGGGACGCCGGAGGCATTTTCTGGTGCGTCACCGGCGCGCTTCAGGCAGCGTGCATGACATCGAAATGACAGTGAATCTGGTGATGTACCAGGGGCAGCAGTTCCTGCACTGCATCAATATGGAAGTTACCGAACGCTTGCAGATTGACTCCGCGCTGCGTTCGCTGATGACCAGCCTTGTGCGCCGCGCCGGGCAGATCAAAGTCGCCGCGGAAATCGCCCGCGATGTCAATGCGATGGAGAATTTGCAGGATCTGCTGGCACGCGCGGTTGATCTGGTGCGCGAACGTTTTGGCTTTCCCTATGCCGGGCTGTTCCTGGTGGATGATGATCGGGAATATGTGACTCTGGTCGCCGCCACTGGAGAGGCGGGGCAGGCAATGCTTGCAGCGGGGCACCGGCTCCGGCTGGACACAACCGGGATTGTGCCGCACACGGTCAACACACGCCAGCCGTATCAGGCGCTGGATGTGCGCGCTGATTCCCTGCACCGACCCAACCCGCACATGCCTGAAACGCGCTCTGAACTGGCGCTGCCGCTGCTGGTGCGCGGCGAACCCATCGGCGTGCTGGACGTGCAAAGTTCGGTGGTCAACGCCTTTCATGAAGACGACATTCAGGCGTTCCAGATTATGGCAGATCAGCTTGCCGTAGCGATTGAGCGCACGCGCCTGAACACCGAACTGCAACTGCACGCCCGGCGGCTGGAAATTCGCAGCGGCGAACTTCAGGAAACGGTGCAGGCGCTGGTGGACCAGATCGTTGAACGCAAGGCGCTTGAAGCGGCAGAACGCGACCAGCGCGACCAGGCGGAAGCGCTGCGCGATGCGGCAGCAGAACTGAACAGCACGCTGGAACTGCAACTGGTGGGGGAGCGCATCATCGCCCTGGTTGAACGCTTCGTACCTTACGATGGAGCGAATATCATGCTGCTCCACGACAATCGCACGGCGACAATGCTGGCGATGAGTGCCGGCAGCCGCCGCCGGGGTGTCATTCACGAATTGCAAATCGAAACCCTGCCCGACATCCAGCATGTGCTGAAAACGGGCGAACCTATCGTGATTGCTGATACGCACAGTTACGCCGGGTGGTCGAAACTGCCGGAGGCACACTGGATTCGCGCTTCTATGACCGTGCCGCTGTCTATTGCCGGGACGCTGCTTGGCTTCTTGAAGGTGGACAGCACCCAGCCGAATGTCTATACGCGAGAGCAGGCAGTACGCCTGCAAGCCTTTGCCGCACAGGCAGCAGTCGCCATTCATAATGCCCTGCTCTATGCCGAAATGGAACAACGTGTGCGCCAGCGCACGGCAGAACTGGAGATTGAACGCGCCCGGCTTGATTCGATCCTCAACGCGATGGGCGAAGGCGTGATCTTTTTTGACACGCAGTTCCGGGTACAGTACACCAACCGCATGCTGGTGACCCTGCTGGGTGCCAGGGCGGCGGCGTGGCGCGAAGAGTCGCCATTCAGCCTGCTGCTCGCGCCCGAAGGCGATGACCTGACCCCGCTGCTGCGCCAGATGGCGGAGGTATGCAGCCACAGCGGCATCTGGCAGGGCGAAACCCGCCTGCTGCACACTGAAGGCCATATCCTTGAGGTCGGGCTGACGACGACCAGCGTGCCCGATACGGATGGCAGTCCGATGGGCTTTGTGATGGTGGTGCGCGATATTGGCGAAGAAAAAACCTTGCAGGCGCGCAAGACCAACTTCGTCTCCCGCGCGTCGCACGAACTGCGCACACCGATAACCAACCTCAAAACGCGGCTGTACCTGCTGCGCCGCCAGCCCGAACGCTGGGAGCAGCATATGGCGGTGCTGGATAAGGTCGCCAACAATATGGAAGCGCTGGTCGACGATCTGCTGGATATTACCCGGCTGGAAAAAAGCCAGACCCCGCTTAACGCCGAACGGCTGGCACTGCAACCGGTGCTGCTGGATGTGCTGCATTTGCAGCAGCAGCAGGCAGAAGAAAAGCGCCAGCAGCTCACATGGAGCATGATCGAAACGCCACTGCATATTCACGGCGATGCTGCCGCCATTACACGCCTGCTGACCAACCTGGTGATGAATGCCATTCATTACACGCC
The DNA here is from genome assembly GCA_034435675.1 of Anaerolineae bacterium. Classification (GTDB taxonomy): domain Bacteria; phylum Chloroflexota; class Anaerolineae; order Aggregatilineales; family Phototrophicaceae; genus DAOTWP01. The sequence continues at coordinate 859 of DAOTWP010000177.1, read as the reverse complement.
GGAAGCAGGCAGCATTCATGTGCGGTTGGACACAGATGCCGCTGCCCCCACCGGCACGCTGCCCATAAACGGCACACTGGGCAATCACCACCACGAGCCGCAGATCAACGGGCATGGCAGCGCCGAGCAAACAAGCTACGCAGTGATTGCAGTGCAGGATACGGGCATTGGCATTTCCCCGGAACACCAGCAGCACATCTTTGAACCCTTCTTCCGGGTGAGCGAAGCGACCAAAGGCACAGGGCTGGGGCTGAGCATCAGCCGCGAGATTGTCCATCTGCATGGCGGCAGTATCAGTGTGGCGAGTGAGCCGGGACGCGGCACGACCTTTACCGTATGGCTGCCCATGGTGGATGTCGCAGCGCCGTTGATACCCGCCAGCGAAGCGCCGCAGCAGACGTCACAGGACCGCTGATGCCGCCGCCCGCCCTTGCCCGGTCCAATGCAGCGCGGGCAGGGGTTTTGCGCCCCGCCGTGAGTCGGGCAGGGCATACCCCTCCCCCTGCGCAGCGTTCTGATCTTTGGCTAAGTACAACCAAATTGAAAATGTCGGATGTAGGGGCAGGTCTGAGACCTGCCCCTACGGAAAATAATCCCGCGAGATTTCTGTGGTTGTACTTAGTGCAGGTTCAGACGGGACAGCACGAATGTACAGGCGAAGCATGCTTCGCCACTACGAGAGAGGCACTCAATCTCATAGGTCTGCTTTTGCACTTAGTAGTCCAACAAGATGAGCATGACACCCGATGCCCTTGTCCAGCCCTCACCCCCAACCCCGCTCCCGACCGTGCCTTCGGCACCAGGAGCGGGGCGCAACCCAATTGCCGGGGATTTTCCCTCCCCCTCGCTCAGCCGCGCA
>DAOTWP010000176.1:0-14347 GCA_034435675.1 Anaerolineae bacterium | reverse complement strand
AGCGCGGCTTGTGCCCCGTCCACAAAATCGCCAGCCCGTGAATCGCCTCGTGCAGCGGCAGCACCCCGACCAGCAGCAGCAGCGAGAGCGCAGTGCTGGCGAAAAATGGCTGCCCGCCAATCTCGAAACCGGGGCGCAGCCGGGCAAGCAGCACCGCCCACAGCGCCATGCCGACCAGCGCGGCGGCAAGCGGCAGCAGTGACCATTTCGCCAGCCGCAGCAGCGTCTCCGGTTCGGTGGCGACCAGATGCTCACGTTCAACATACCCCGGCGGCAGGTCGTGCAGCGGGGTTCGCGAGTCGTCCATCTTAGCCACGTCCTCCGGGGCGCTTGAGGAACAGTGCCGAACGGGTCACCTCCACGCAGATCACGCCGTCCTGATTACGCCCGGTGTGCTTCATCGTCACAATCCCGGCATCCGGGCGTGAACGGCTTTCGCGCACGGCGAGAATCTCTGTGCTGACGTACAGCGTGTCGCCATGAAAGATCGGGTGAGGGTGGCGCACATGCTCGTAACCCAGATTGGCGATGATCGTCCCGGCGGTCAGGTCGGGCACGGTGATACCGACCACCAGCCCCATCGTCAGAATGCCGTTGACAATGCGCCGCCCGAATTCCGTTTTGCTGGCGTAATCCTCGTTGAGGTGCAGCGGCTGGTTGTTCATCGTCAGGGCGTTAAACAGCACGTTGTCCGCTTCGGTCAGCGTGCGTCCGATCTCGTGCGAGATGATCATTCCTACTTCAAAGTCGTCGTAATATTTACCGGGCATGGCAGGCGCTTTCTATCACTTGCAGGATGCACAGGCAGGACTTTCGCCTGTAAGCCTGCGGTCAAGCGGGTTAACCCGCCTGTTCAGGCAAGCGGTTGCAGAGGGGCGAAAGTTCTGACAGGTGATCCTGATTCTGTTGAAAGCACGCCGCTTTTGCAAGCGCGAGCCTGCCAGAATGCCGGCTGCCCGCAGGGGAACTGAAAACCGTCCGGTGTGAGGGGGGAACACAACCGGACGGCTCAGAGGGAAGGGCTTGTGGGTAATTCGGTGACGCTACTACCGAGTCCCAAATTGCCCGCGAATCTGGATTAACGACACACTCGTACCACTCAAGAGGGATCAACACAACCCGATCAGATTCGCTTAATTGCCATTAGAATAGACCGCGCGCGTGAACTGCGAGTTAGGCAAAGGTTAGGCTGCAATGAGAGTGACACGGCGGCAGGGCTGCCGCCTGCGGTTCACCCCGCGCCATAAACCCGCGTACACCATTCCGCCAGTTCTGGCGCGCTCAAGAAACCATCCGCCGCGCCGGTGGTGCCAATCTTGTACGAGGCGAAGACCACCGCCTGCTTGATTGCGGCGTAAGGGTCGCCAGCCTGCGCGTAGGCGTGGATAAACGCTGAAAACAGCGCGTCGCCTGCACCAATCGTGTTGACTACCGGGCGCGTATACACGGCGGGAATACGTTCCATGAAATTATCCGCCCGCACTGCCAGCAGCGCGCCCTGCGCCCCCAGCCCGATCACCAGCACCGGCGTGCCATAGCATTCCTGCACCCGCCGCGCCCATTCTTCCGGTGGCGCGGGCAGGCGTTCATCGCTCATGAACAGCACGTCTGCCGCTGCCATATAATCGCGGTTATAGTCGTCATCCAGATCAGCGATGACATGCACATCTGTTGCCACCGGCACACCAGCGTTTTTCGCTCGCGCCAGCAGCGGACGGCTGAAATTGATGTTGCACAGCACAGCAAGCGCGCTGCCCTTCAGCGCATCGTCAAAGCGCTCTGTGGGGTAAACCCGTTCCTGAATATCCTTGAGGTCTACGTTGATGGCGCGTTTGCCGCTGCCATCGTAGAGGATCACCGAATGCGGCGTCTGTGCCAGCAGCGACAGCACATACTCGCGCGGGACCCCGTCGCTTTCCAGCGCATGCAGCACCATCGGGCGGGCGGCGTCGCGCCCAATCAGCGCCAGCAGCGGCGCATCGTCGCCCAGTGTGGTCAGCGCTTTGGCGATATTGTAACCCACGCCGCTGACACTGCTGCTGACACCGCCAAACGGATAACGCACCGGGGCATAGTCCAGCGGGAAGCCATCCACCCGCAGCGTGACTTCAATATTGATCAGTCCGGCGGTGAGCATGCGCGTCATGCCGGGTCGTCCCGCTGGCTGAGCCATGCTTCGTATTCATCGGGACTCAGAATCCTTCCCCGGTCAATCTCCTCGCGGATCAGGCGGCGGTGCTGGTCAAAATAGAGGGTGATTTCGGCGGGGAAGGGACAGCGTTCGCCGCGCACCATTTTGCGGCAAATCAAGCCACCTTCGTCGCTTTCGCTCAGCTCTGCCAGCAGGTCTATGCGCACTTCGATCACTTCATCGCAGCGGTGCGGCTGGACGTAGACGTAGAAGCCGCGTTTGTCGCCGCCAGCGCTGCGCCCGCCGCCAAACAGGTTTCTGAAAATATTCACGGGCTGTCCTCCTGTTCATTACTCGTCGTTGCCGGCTTGCTGTGAATGCCCGTAGTGTAACATGCCCTCGCGGACACGTTAAGCGCGGACGTGCCGGGCGTGCCAGGTGCAGCGCACGCCCAGGCAGGTGCCTATTCGCCCAGCGGGTTATGCGGATCGGCAACCACCACCCGCGCGACGACATGCTCCGGGCGAATTTTGAGCAGTTGGCGCACTTCGCCCGGCTGCGCCCAGGGATAACGGTCAATGCCCAGATAACGTTTTGCCAGTGCGTCAATATGCGTCGTGTCCGGCAGGGTTTCGACGGCGACCACTGTGCCGCGAATCATCAGATAGCGGTAGGGATTGTCGGAATCACTGATTTCAATCGCGACATGGGGGCGCTCCAGCACATTGCGGTTTTTTGTCCGCCCAACTCTGGAATTGACCAGCACATACTCGCCGTCGTAATCGACCCAGACCGGCGTAATCTGCGGTGTGCCATCTGCCATCAGTGTGGCGAAGTGCGCAAAAGCGGGCTTGTGGAACAAATCCAGAAAGGCTTCCGGAATGACAGCGCTCATCAGTTGCTCCTGTTGATTGGTTGCGTGGGAACGCCCATTATCATGGGAAGCGGGCATTTGCGCCATGCGGAAAGCGGGGGCAGCGACAGCGGCGGCATGGCAAAACGGGGCGGAGTCTGCTACGCTGACGCCAGAACGCCAAACAGTACGAGAACACACGGTGAACGACTCTCTTCCTGCCGGGCTGCGCGTCTGCTGGATTGCCGGGACGCGCTACACACAGCCGCTGTCCGCCACCCATGCGAAAAAGTGGGCGGCGCTGGTGGATGGGCTGCATGTCGAAATCCGCGTAGTCAGTTTTGCGCGCGGGGTGCGCCCACGCCAGTTTGAGCAGTACGCCCGCTTTTACCTGCTGCCCGCGCTGCCGCTGCCGCCGCTGCGTTATCTCACCATGTACACGCTGGGCACGCTGCTGGTGCTCTGGCTGATTCTGCGCGGCAGGGCACAGGTGCTCGTCGCGCACGATCCCTACTTTGGGCTGGTCGGGGCATGGGCGCGCGGCATCGCCCGCCTGCTGGGCAAACATGCCGCGCTGGTGATCGAAACACGCGGCGATCTGGAACAGGCGTTGTTCATGCAGCGCAAGGTGACCTTCAAGGCGTTCTACCGCCTGCTGATGCGCCGTGTCGCGCGTTATGCCACACGCCGCGCCGATGTGCTGCGGGCGGTGTCGGCGTCGTCAGCCGAGCAGCTACAGGCGCTGGCGCCCGGCAAACCGCTGATGCAGTTCATGAGCTGGACCGACGCGGACGCCTTCCGCGCTGTGCAGCCGGAAAAACCCGTATCAGAGCGCTGTGAACTGGTTTACGCCGGGGTGCTGGTGCCGCGCAAGGGCGTACACCTGCTGCTGGACGCCTTCGCCGCGCTGGTGGCGGCGCTTCCGGCGGCGCACCTGTGGATTATTGGCAGCGCGGACAACGCCGATTACGCGGCAGACCTGCGGACACAGGCGGCGCGGCTGGGCGTGGCGGGGCAGGTCGGCTTTATCGCGCACCTGCCGCAGCGCGAACTGGCGCAGCAGATGGCACGGGCGCGGGTCTTTGTGCTGCCCACGTTCAGCGAAGGGCTGCCCAAGGTGGTGCTGGAAGCGATGCTCTGCGGCACGCCGGTGATTGCCAGCGCGGTGGATGGCGTGCCGGAACTGGTGCAGCACGGTGTGACCGGCTGGCTGCTGCCCCCCGGCGATGTCCCCGCGCTGACCGCTGCCCTGCGCGAGGCGTTCGGGCTGGCTGGCGCGGCAGATGTGGACGCGATGGGCGCGGCGGCACGCGCATTCGCGCAGGCGTATTATGCGCCGGAGGCATACGTGCGCCAGTACGGCGAACTGTTCGCAGCGGCATACCGCGCAGCGCACCCCAGGGAACACGTATGACCGCCCGGACGCCCACACTGCTCATCTTTAACCTGATTACCGATGCGGACGCCAACGCGCAGGGCTTTACGACGGACTGGCTCAACGCGCTCGCCGCGCGCTGCGCCCGTGTGGACGTGCTGACAATGTACGCCGGGCGGCTGGAACTGGCGCAGAATGTGCGCCTGTTTTCGGTCGGGCGCGAAAAAGGCTACAGCGAGGCGCGGCGGCTGGTCAATTTTTACCGCCTGCTGGCGCGTCTGCTGCGACAGAACCACTACGACGCCTGCTTCGCGCATATGCAGCCGCTGTTCGCGCTGCTGGGCGCGCCGCTGCTGCGGCTCTACGGCGTGCCGCAAACACTGTGGTTCGCGCATAAATCGGTCAACTGGAAACTGCGGCTGGCGGAAAAAGTCGTGCGGCAGGTGGTCACGCCGTCGCCGGAGAGCTTTCGCGTGCCGAGCAAAAAAGTGCGCGTCGTGGGGCATGGCGTGGATACCGAGCGCTTTGTGCCGCTGCCGCGCGCGGCGGCTGTAAATCGCCCGTTCACGGTGCTGTCTGTCTCGCGTTTAGCGCCGGTCAAACAGCTTGAGACACTGCTGGCGGCGGCACAACTGCTGCGTGACCGGCACGGCGTGCGCGATTTCCACCTGCGCATTGTGGGCAACGCCGCGCCGGAGCATGCGGCGTATGCGGCAGGAATGCGCCAGCGTGCGGCAGACATGGGGCTGGCGGGCTGTGTCGAGTTTGCCGGGCATGTGCCCTATGCGCAGATCGCACCGGTTTACCAGCAGGCGGATGTGCTGGTTAACGTCAGCGCGACAGGCAGCGTGGACAAAGCGCCCTTAGAGGCGATGTCCTGCGGGCTGGCGGTGGTCACAACGAACGAGGCATTTGGCGCGCTGCTGGCGCAGTGGGGCGACCTGCTGCTGGCACCCCCGCAAAACGCAGACGCGCTGGCAGGACGACTGGCGCGGCTGGCACAGATGCCCGCCGGTGAACGCGCAGCGCTGGGCGCAGACCTGCGGACGCTGGTACAGCGCGAACACAGCCTGACCCGCTTAGTGAATCTGCTGGTAGACGAGGTCTTGATACGATGATTGGTGCAGGAGTCTTACGCCGGCTGCTGGCGGCAGTCTGGCTGCGCGCGGGCAGTGTGCGCACAGTGCCGCTGGGCAGTCTGCGCGGGGTGCGGTTTGCGCTGCGCGGCGCGATGCTCAACCGCCGCGATGTGTTTTACCGGGGTTACGAGCCGGATGTCGGCGCGTGGCTGGCGGCGGAAGTGCGCCCGCGGGCGGTTGTCTATGTTGTCGGGGCGCATGTGGGCATTCACGTGCTCTACCTGGCTAAACTGCTGCGCGGGCAGGGGCGCATCGCCGCGTTTGAGGGCTGGGCGGAAAATGTGGCGCTGCTGCGTGAGCATGTGGCGCTGAACGCACAACTGCACGCGGGTGAAGTGGTCGAAATTGTGCCCGCCGCCGTATCCGACCATGTGGGGACGCTGCGCATGGCGCGCGGCGCGTCTGATGGCAAACACCACGTCGCAGACAGCGGCGACAAGACAGACACGCAGACGGTGCAGGCGGTCACGCTGGACAGCTATTGGACGCAGCACCCGGACTGCCCAACCTTGCTGCTGATTGATGTGGAAGGGCACGAAGAAGCGGTGCTGAACGGCGCGGCAGCCCTGATTGCTGCCTGTAAGCCTGTACTGATTCTGGAACATCACGACAGCGAGGCAGCGCTGCGGGCGTGGCTGGCAGCGCACGATTACGCCGTCAGCAACACGGCGCGGCGGCACCTGCTGGCAAAACCACAAACAGGAAACTTATGACCCGGTTGCTGTACATTGCCAATGCCCGCATCCCCACCGAAAAAGCGCACGGGCTGCAAATCATGCAGATGTGCGAAGCGTTTGCCGCGGCGGGCGCGGAGGTGACCCTGTGGGCGGCGCGGCGCGGCAACACCCCGGAGATGCGCGCGGCGGGCGATCCGTTCGCCTATTACGGCGTGCGGCAGAATTTCACGCTGCGGCGTGTCTGGTCGCTGGATTTGCAGGCGCTCGGCAGATTGGGCGCGCTGCTGCGGCGGGCAACCTTTGTGCTGCAAGCGGCGACCTTTGTGCTGGCGGTCTGCCTGCGTGTGTGGTTTGTACAGGCGGAGGTGTTCTACAGCCGCGACCTGCCGACACTGTATGCCCTGAGCTGGGTCAAGCCGCGTGCCCGCTGCGCCTATGAACCGCACCGCCTGTGGCGTTCACGGCTGGGCAGGCACATGCAGGCGCGGGTGCTGCGCCGGGCGGCGGGCGTTTACCCGATTACGCCCACCCTGCGCGCTGACCTGCTGCCAGCGGCACAGCAGCATGCCGCGAAGTTTCTGGTGGCGCATGACGGTGTGCAGGCGGCGCGGTTTGCTGGCATCCCGGCACAGGCAGCGGCGCGGGTGGCGCTGGGCTATCCGCCCGAAGCGTTCATCGTGGGCTATGCCGGGCGGCTGACCACGCTGGGCATGGGCAAAGGGCTGGATGTGCTGGTCGAGGCAGTTGCCGCGCTGGGGGCAGGGTCCGGCGTTTGTCTGGCGCTGGTGGGCGGACCGGACGAACTGGTCAAACCCCTGCGGGAGCAGTGGCAGGCGCGCGGGCTGGACCCGGCGGCGTTCTTCGCGGCGGGGCAGGTCGCCCCCCCGGATGTTCCGCTGCACCTCAGCGCGTTTGATGTCTGCGCGATGCCACACCCGCATACGGCGCAGTTTGCGCGGCACACCTCGCCGCTGAAGCTGTTTGAGTATATGGCGGCGCGGCGGGCAATTGTCGCCTCGGATTTGCCCGGTTGGGCGGATGTGCTGGCGCACGAACAAACGGCGCTGCTCGTCCCGCCGGGGGAAGCGGCGGCGCTGGCGGTGGCGCTGCGGCGGCTGCACGCTGACCCGGCGCTGCGGGCACGGCTGGCAGACGCGGCATATGCGCGGGTGATGCAGCACTACACCTGGGCTGCCCGCGCCCGTGCGATTCTGGCGCATCTGGCGGAGGCGGCATCATGCTGAGGACACTGCGGCGGCTGTGGTGGGTTTGGCTGGCGCTGGCGCTGGGCTGCACGCTGGCAGCGCTGCTGGCGCTGTTGGCAGGGCGCGCCCTGGGCGGGCGCGAGATCGTCTACACGGTGCGCGCCGGGTCGTATGCCACGCGCATCGAAGCGCTGGATGTGGATCGCCTGCTGCGCGTGACGCTGGCAGCCACGCCGGATGTGCGCTACTTCCTGCTGCGCTGGTCGCCCGATGGCAGCCAACTGGCATATCTCGCCGAGGATAATTCTCAATTCACCCTGCATATTGCGGATGGCGGCAGCGGGCGTTCGCGGATCTTGCCAGCCGCCACCAGCGGCGTGGTGCTGGACTGGTCGCCGGATGGACGCTACCTGCTGACTCTGCGCCCGATTACGGTGGCACTGCGCGCGCTGGCAGTGGTCGATGTGGACAGCGGGGCAGGGCGCGATCTGGTCGAGGGTGACATCCTCGGCGCGGCATGGTCGCCAGACGGGCAGTGGATTGCTTACCTGCGCCAGTCGCTGGGTCCGCAGGGTGATACTGTGCTGAACATGGTGCATGTGACCACTGGCGAAGTGCGCTGGTTAGGTTATATTGGGCGCTTTGGCGCGACCCTGCGCTGGCTGCCGGACAGCACGCGGCTGTACCTGACCACCGCTTCAGACAGCGAGCAGAATGTGTTCGTTTCGGTTGCAGATGCCAGCCGCACCCGCGCGACAGACTTCACGGCGGTGGGCTGCATTGACTGGACACCAGAACAGCGCTGGCTGGCGGTGTGCAGTTACCTGAGCGGCAACAGTGAGTTGTTCCTGCTGGACACCGCCACTGCCGGACGCCCACAGCGGGTGCGCCAGACCAGCATTGCCGAGGGATTTGCCGAGCTAGCCCGCTGGTCGCCGGACAGCCACGCCGTGGTATACAGCGTCTTTGCGCAGGACCGGCGGCGCAGCCTGTTATACCTGCTGCCCATAGACCCCGGCGCACCCGCGCTGGACTCCGCACTGGGCACACCCCGCCTGCTCGCCCGCGTGGAATATCGCGGTTTCCTCAGTTGGCGTCCCTGATTGTTTGCGCCCTGAATCTGTGACCTTAACAGCTTGAGTCAGACTTGTTTACTGCCCTGAGCTTTTGTATAGTTCCTGATTTGTCTGTGTGATTATGATGAGGAAGCCGATGCGTCTTGGCGTTGACTTTGGCACGACCAACTCCGCCATTGCCCTGTATGACGGAGCGCGGCTGCATACCCTGCGGGTAGACCCGGCAAACGATAATCCGTACATGCTGCCGTCGCTGCTGTACATTGACCGTGCCGGGCATATGACGGTCGGCGCGCAGGCGGCGAACCTGTATCTGCAAAAGGAAACCGGACGCCCGGCACGCTGGCGTATGCGTGACGCAGGCGAAATCACTAACACGGTTGCCAGCCTCGATGCGGACGAAATTGAATATACGCAGCAGGTGCATGTGCTGGTGGACGAAGGCGCGCACGGGCGGCTGATTCAATCCATCAAACGCGCGCTGTTCAACCGCCGCTACGAAGGCACGCAGGTATTCAGCCGTTTTTACCGCGTGGATGATCTGATCGCGGCGGTGCTGCGCCGCCTGAAAACGATGGCGGAAAACCAGCTTGGCGGGGCGATCAGCGAGATTGTGCTGGGGCGCCCGGTGCAGTTTTCGCCTAACGCGCTGGTAGACAGCCGCGCCGAGGCGATTCTGCTGCGGGCAGCGCATCTGGCAGGGTTCAGCCGGGTGCAGTTTGAGCTGGAGCCAGTGGGCGTGGCGTACCTGCACCACCGCGACAGCGCCCAGCGGCAGACCGTGCTGGTCTTTGACTTCGGCGGGGGCACGCTTGATCTGACGGTGGCGCGGGTGGGCGGTCCGGCAGCGCCGGAAATCCTGGCGACGGGTGGCGTGCAGGTGGGCGGCGATGACCTGGACCGGCGCATTATGGAGTCGCTGCTGCCGCACTTTGGCGGCGGGGACAGCGGCAGGTTGTCGCCGGAAATGCAGGACAAGCTGCTTTCGTGGCAGACGATGCCGGAGCTTTCGCGCCCACGCCAGCGCGAACGCATTCGCCAGCTTCAGCGCAGCGCCGCAGACCCAACGCCGTATCAGGCGCTGGAAACGCTGGTGACGCACAATATCGGCTTCAAGCTGTTCAAGGAAATTGAACGTGTCAAAATCGCGCTTTCGGTAGAACAGTCGGCAGTGCTGAGCTTCAACTACCAGAATATCGCCCTCAACGAAACACTCACGCGGCGGCGGCTGGAACGCCTGATCGCGGGGGAGATTGCGGCGGTGGAACGCGGCGTGTGGGATGTGCTCAGGCGGGCGGACGTGAGCGCAGGCAGTGTCGATCTGGTGCTGCGCACGGGCGGCTCATCGTTGATTCCGGCGTTTCGCGCGCTGCTGGGCGGGATTTTTAGCAGCGAGCGTGTGCGCGATATTGATCCGCTGGTCAGTGTCACTGGCGGGTTTGCTGTTGTCGCGCATGATGTGCCGCGCCGCCCGGCACAGGACCCGGCGCGATTGATTGCCGATGCGCGCAGCAGCAGCGGGCGCGCCGTGCTGCTGCATACCCTGAGCGTGAACGGCAAAGTGTATCACGACTGGAATTTTACCTTCAGCCGCCTGCCTTCGGCGCTGGATGGGCTGGCGGCGCTGCAAGCGGCGAATCTGGATCGTGAGCTGACCGACGCGGAGGCGCTGCGACTGCGGCTGTTATGCCCGGCGCGGGTGTTTGTCGCCTACGAAATGGCGGTGGAGCGCGCGCCCGATTGGCTGCGGCAGGACTTCACCCCGGCGACTCTGTGGCTGGAAATCAGTGATGATTTTGCGCTGATCTCGCGGGTGATGCAGGTCTACTACCGCGATTTTCCGGCGGGCGAGGTTGTCCTGGGCGGGAATCTGGCGGCAGGCAGCCGGGGCGCGCCGGTGACACAGTATCTGCTGGCGGTGCAGCCGACGGGGTAGGTCGGTCGCCAGCAGGGGAGCAGAACAGTGGGGCACACCCGGCACACAGCGACTGCGGCGTGCCCCAACAATGCCCGGTTAGTCGCGGTTCTGCGTCGCCTGCATCAGGATAAAGGCGTAGTATGCCACCTGCATAATCGCCTGAATCGCGGCGGCGACATAGGTCAGCGCGGCGGCGTCCAGCACGGCGTTGATGCCGCCCATATCCTGCGGCGCGATAATGCCTTCGCTGACCAACTGCGCTTTGGCGCGGCGGCTGGCATCAAATTCCACTGGCAGCGTGACCAGCGCGAACAGCGCCGTCAAGCCGAACAGGATTACCCCCAACCACGCGACAGCAGTGCCGAACGCGCTGCCCGCAATTGCCAGCCCGAAGCCGACGAAGAAGATGATCGGACCGACCCAACCGCCAATCTGCACGCCAGGCACAATCGCGCTGCGCAGATTCAGCGGCGCGTATTCGACCTGATCCTGCACCGCATGCCCGACTTCGTGCGCGGCAATCCCGGCGGCGGCAAGGCTGGTGCCGTTATAGACATCCGGACTGAGGCGCAGCACTTTGCCACGCGGGTCATAGTGGTCACTCAGGAAACCCTGTACAGGTTCAATCCGCACGACGCCGTCCAGCCCGTTAGCGCGCAAAATCCGCTGCGCGACCTGGGCGCCGGTCATGCCGGTAGTATTGCGCACCTGCGAATACCGCGCGAAAGCCCCGCGCACCTTTGCCTGCGCCCACAGGCTCAACAGCAAGCCCGGAATCGAAAACAGCAGGAACAGGGGATCGAAGAAGAACAACGGCATGGTTACACCTCAACTCTCAACCATTCAAATACCCTGCAACATAGACGAGTATCTAAACAGAGATTATACCGTCGTGCCACCAGCGCGTTACCCCCAAAAACGGGGCGTTGTCGCGCAGCCAGCAGCGCTATTCGTCTGCGCCGCCGGCTGCCAGCGCTTCCGCCTGGCTGCGCGTGGCGAGTTCGTCAATGAACTCGTCAATCTCACCGTTCATCACGGCGGGCAGGTTGTAGCTGCTGTAGCCGATGCGGTGGTCGGTGACGCGGTTCTGCGGAAAGTTGTACGTGCGAATCTTCTCGCTGCGATCCCCACTGCCGACCTGCCCGCGTCGTTCTGCCTCCTGCGCGGCTCGCTGGCGTTCCTGCTCCGCCTCGTACAGCCGCGCGATGAGCACCTGTTTGGCGCGTTCGCGGTTCTGCAACTGGCTGCGTTCGTCCTGCATTTCAACGACGATGCCGCTGGGGAGGTGGGTCATACGTACCGCCGAGTCAGTGGTGTTGACGCTCTGCCCACCCGCGCCCTGACTGCGATAAACATCCACGCGCACGTCTTTCATATCCAGCTTCACGTCTACCTCGTCCATTTCCGCCAGCACAGCAACGGTAGCCGTGCTGGTATGGATGCGCCCCTGACTTTCGGTGACGGGCACGCGCTGCACGCGGTGGACGCCGCTTTCCCATTTCAGGCGGCTGTACGCGCCCCTGCCTTTAATCATCGCCGTGAGGCTTTTGATGCCGCCCACGCCAGTGTCGTTGCTGTCCATCAGTTCGACTTTCCAGCCGCGAGTTTCGGCATAGCGCGCATACATGCGGAACAGCTCGGCAGCGAACAAGCCGGCTTCGTCGCCGCCCGCCCCGGCACGGATTTCGATGATCACGTTTTTGTCGTCGCGCGGGTCCTTGGGCACCAGCAGCTTCATGAGCCGTTCGGACAGCGACTCGATGCTCGGTACGAGCGTTTCGATATCCAGTTCCGCCAGTTCGCGCATATCGGCGTCTTTTTCGGTATTGAGCAAATCCCGCGCTTCGGCAAGCTGCTGCGCCTGGCGTTTGTACTGGCGGTACAGCTCGACAATCTCGCTCATGTCGGAGCGTTCCTGGGCGTATTCGGTGACTTTGCTGTAATCGCTGATGAGCGCCGGGTCGCTCATCAGGCGTTCGAGTTCATTATAGCGGGCTTCAACTTCTGCCAATTTGTCAAACATAGACATGGGTCAACGTCCTTCAGTCGTTTCTGACCCCTGCGCAGGGGTCAATGCGGGTGGTGGGCTGGTGTTGGCGACAATTCTGGTACACGGGACATGGCAGCATGAACAGCACTGCCCGCAGGCAGCAGCGCAGGCACAGCCCGCTACAGGGCGTCGAGGCGTTTGGCGCGGTGTCGTTCGGTCAACATGACGCTGATTATAGCGGGGCGGCGGCGGCGCGGGTAGGGGGCGTCGTTCAGAGGTGCCGCAAGCCATGATACAATACTGACAGGGCATTCTGATTTGACCGAACAGCCCTATCTCCGGAGACAGCACCATGACCCCCATTCACGACCGTCCCTATGGCGGCGATGCGGACATCAGCGCGATCACCCGTTTTCTGCTCGACACCTACCTGCTGCACCAATCGCTGCGCAACTGGGAACCGCGCCGCTGGCTGGGGGGCATCTACCATCGCAGCGACGCCGACGCTGCCGCGTACCGTGCCCAACTGCCGCAGATTGTGCATCTGTGGCTGGATGCCAGCGAGCAGCTTCTCGGCGTCGTGATTCCCGAATACGACGGCGGCGCGTTTTTGCAGATTCACCCGCAGCGCCGCGAGCTTGAACCCGCCATGCTCGACTGGTCGGAGGCGCATCTGGCGCAGACGGGCGAAAACGGGCAGCGCTGGCTGGAAGTCTGGGCGTATGCGGACGACACGTTTCGTAATGACCTGCTGCACCAGCGCGGCTATATCCGCAGCGAAGCGCACGAGAACACCCGCCGCCGCCCGATGACCCTGCCGATCCCTGACGCTGCTGTGCCGGAGGGCTATACCGTGCGGGCGATGCGCCGCCACCCCGACGACTGGCAGCATCAGGCGGATTTGCTCAATGCGGCGTTTGGGCGCACGTTCCACAATGCGGAGGAATATCGCAACTTCCAGACTTCGCCCGAATATCGCCTTGATCTTGATCTGGTCGTTGAAGCGCCGGACGGCACGCTGGCGGCAAACGCGGCGTTCACGGCGTATGCGCGCGAGTCGTTCGCCATTCTGGAACCCGTCTGCACGCATCCCGCGCACCAGGGCAGGGGACTGGCAAAGGCGGCAATTCTCGAAGGGCTGCGGGGCATCAAGGCGCTGGGGATTCAGGTGGCGTATGTCGGCGCGTGGTACAGCAACGCAGTGTCGAACCACACCTACGAAGCGTTGGGCTTCACCGATCCTGCCGCCAACCACCTGTGGCGCAGGGAGTGGTGAGGGGCAGCCTGTCTCGCTGCTGCCGGTTAGCGACTCGCCTGAACAGGCGTGATCAGCGCCACCACCCGTCGTGCCGATACCGTCAGCGATTATCCGTAAACGCGGACAAAGGGATTATGCAATCAAAAATTTAACCGAATAACGTTTTTCGCAGGGTTGGAGCATGCTTCAACCCTACCGGTAACCTGATTATTTGCTTAAAGAGCATAATCCCCTTGTTCAGAAAAGCAGGTTTATGGATAGGTCGTATTCTATCCTGCTGCCACCCCCTGCACGGTCACAGGCACGCCGCTGAACGCCGCGTTGCCGGTCAGGTCGTCCAGCATCTGCTCGTCGGTCAGGTCGTTGATGCTCACACCCGCGAAACGCTGCGCCACATCCAACTGCACGCCCTTGCGCCCGTGCCCCCAGCCGTGCGGGATGCTGACCACACCGGGCATGATCGTCTCGCTGACCTCCGCCGGGAGCCGCACGCAGCCCACGCGCGAACGCACTTCGACTACCTGCCCGTCCGCGATGCTGCGTTGTGCGGCGTCGTCCGGGTGGATCAGCAGTGTGCAGCGGTTTTTGCCGCGCACCAGCCGTTCGCTGTTGTGCATCCAACTGTTGTTGCTGCGCAGATGCCGCCGCCCGATCAGCGCCAGCGAGCCGCTGTTCACCACCGTGTCATCGTGCCCGGTCAGCGCGGCATGGGCGCGGGGCAGGTC
>DAOTWP010000175.1:0-22960 GCA_034435675.1 Anaerolineae bacterium | reverse complement strand
AGGAACATCTCGCGCTTCAGCGTGCCGTTCGCGATTTCGCGCAGAAAGAAATTGTTCCAGTGGCGGCTGAACTGGACGAAAGCGGTGAGTTTCCGCTGGAGACGATCCGCAAGGCAGGCGCAATGGGCTTGATGGGCATTGAAGTGCCCGAAGCATACGACGGCGCGGGAATGGACTCGCTTGCCTATGTACTGACCATGATTGAGATTGCCAAAGCGGATGCCAGCCACAGCACCATTGTCAGTGTCAATAATTCGTTGTACTGTCACGGCATTCTGAAATTTGGCACCGACGAACAGAAGCGTAAATACGTCAGCCCAATTGCGCGCGGCGAAAAAATTGGCGCGTACAGCCTGACCGAACCAATGTCGGGCAGTGACGCCGGGACCATGCAAAGTCGCGCCATGCTGAACGCGGAGGGCACACACTATATCATCAACGGGCGCAAAAGCTGGGTCACCAGCGGTCCGGTTGCCGACTATGTGGTGCTGTTCACCATGACCGACCCCAGCAAAGGGCACAACGGCATTACCGCGTTCATTATCGAAACCGATAAACCGGGCTTTATTCGCGGGAAAAAAGAACCCAAACTGGGTATCCGCGCCAGCGCCACCAGCGAACTCATTCTTGAAGATTACGCCTGCCCGGTCGAAAACGTGCTGGGCGAAGTGGGCAAGGGCTTTAAGATTGCCATGACTGTGCTGGACGCCGGGCGCATCGGCATCGCGGCGCAGGCGCTGGGCATCGCCGAAGCTGCCTACGAGGCATCGCTGGAGTATGCCAGGACGCGGCAGGCATTCGGCGGACCGATTGGGCATTTGCAGATGATCCAGCAGAAGATTGCCGACATGAAAACCCGGCTGGAAGCCGCGCGCCTGCTGATCTACAACGCGGTGCTGGCGAAAGAACGCGCCAAAGTGACCGGCGGGCGCTACTCGCTGGAGGCAAGCATGGCAAAGCTGTTCGCCAGTGAAGCCGCCGCCTTCATCACCGACGAGGCAGTGCAGATTCATGGTGGCATGGGCTACAGCAAGGAACTCGCGGTTGAACGTTACTACCGCGATGCGCGCATCACCCGTATCTACGAAGGCACAAGCGAAGTGCAGCGTTTGGTCATCGCCCGCAATGAACTGGGGCTGCGCTGATGGCAATTCGTCACAGTCCGTTGCGCGCCGCAACAGGAACGAGATAACAGCATGCGTGGAGCCGTAATTTTTGGACATGGCGGACCGGAAGTGGTGGGTATGGCGGAGGATTTGCCCCTGCCAGAGCCTGCATGGGGAGAAGTGCGCCTGAAGATGCACGCGGCGGCGCTGAACCGTCTTGATCTGTGGGTGCGGTTTGGCTGGCCCGGCTTGAAGCTGGCGATGCCGCATGTCATCTGTGCCGATGGCGCGGGCGCTGTGGATGCGGTAGGCGCAGGCGTGAGCGGATTCGCCCCCGGTGATCGCGTCGCCATCAACCCGACCATTGTGGACGAGCACAGCCCGTCGTGGCTGACCGGCATGGAAAACCAGACGCGCCACATGCATATCCTCGGTGAAGGGTCGCCGGGAGTCGCGGCGGAGTATGTTGTCATCCCCGCCCGCAACCTGATCAAACTACCCCAGCACATCAGCTATGCCGAAGGCGCGGCAGCAGGGCTGGTCTACCTGACGGCATGGCACTCGCTGGTTACACGCGGCGGGCTGCGTCCGGGCGAAAGTGTGCTGATCGTCGGCGCTGGCGGCGGCGTCAACAGCGCCAGCATCCAGATCGCCAAACTGGCAGGCGCAAAGGTCTACGCGGTGGGCAGCACTGCCGCGAAATGCGAAAAAGCGCGTGACCTGGGCGCGGACGTGACTATCAACCGTGAGGAAACCCCCGACTGGTCCAAAGCGCTGTACAAGCTGACGGACAAACAGGGAGTGGATGTCGTCATTGACAATGTTGGGCACGCCACCTTTGGGGACAGCATTCGTTCAGCGCGCATCGGTGGGCGTATTCTGGTCGTGGGCAACACCAGCGGTCCCCTGACCGAACTCGATTTGCGACAGGTCTTTGCCCGGCAGGTAAGCATCATCGGCAGCACGATGGGTCCGCATCAGGACTACGTGCGGGTGATGCACCTGGTCTTTGAAGGCAAGCTGAAACCGGTGATTGGCGCGACGTTCCCGTTTACGGACGCGCGCGAAGCACAGCGCGTATTGTCGGATTTTGAGGTGTTTGGCAAGGTCGTCCTGGAAATCGCATAAGTATCTATCCGAGAAACCAGATTTTCTTGTAGCGGCGGGGCATGCCTCGCCCAGCTTGATGAACTTTTACGGATAGACACTCAGGTGATCCTGGGGGAGCATTCGATTGAGGGAGTACAGCGCGCGGCGGCATAGATCCTTGCAGACGCAGTCGTGCGCTGTGCCCCTGCACACGCAGCCGGTTATGCAATCCAGCGAACTGTTGACGCAACATGCAGCATCACATCTATACTCTGAGACAGGTTGCCGAACACGTGGGCGCGTTACCGTTGAAAGTCGTCGTGCGCGAACCCACCGTGCGCGCCGTTTATCGGGTGACCGTGGTCTATTCTGACCGCCGTGCCTGCGATTCGGTTGCCACACTGACCTGGCGCACCGAAACACAGCCAGAGAGACTTGCCGCCACAGCACAGACCGATGCCCTGCTGAGCATCGCGTTTCGCGGGGCGTTTGGGCATCAGCCGCTTCAGTATGTTATTCCCGCCGCCCGTTACCAGGCTTTGGCACTGGCGTTGCAGCACTTGCAATTTGATAAACTGGCAGATCAGACGAACATTCCGTTCTTTGGGGCGGATCTCTGGCTGGTGGAGCGCGGCGCAGGCAGTTTTCTCAAGAGTGTGCTGCTCAGCCCGCAAGCCCCCCCGGCGGAATATGCCGGGCTGGTGGATACCCTGCGCCAGCAGTTGCCAGAAGCCTTCCGCGAAATACCGAATTGAGCAGTCCTATGGAAAACACATTGCCCGCGACCAACCAGAACATCTTCAGCGTGCACAGCGACGTCTACCGCCAGTCCCGGCGGCTTGCTGTCATTGACATGGGCAGCAACAGTTTCCGGTTGATTGTCATTGAGTATGTGCCACAGTTGAGTTTCAAGATGATTGATGAAGTGCGCGAGGCGGTGCGTCTGAGCGAGGGCATAGGCAAGGACGACCGGATCCAGCCAGCCGCGATGCAGCGGGCAATCCGCGCGGCGCAGGTTTACGCCGCCTTCTGCCGCGCCTCAGGCATCAGCGAAATCCTCGTAGCAGGCACAAGCGCCATTCGCCGCGCACACAACCAGCACGAATTCCTGGCGCAGGTTGCTGCCACCAGTGGGCTGCAAGTGCGTGTGCTGACCGATGAGGAAGAAGCGTATTACGGCTATCTGGCGGCAGTTAACAGCACGACCCTGCGTGATGGCTTTGTGCTTGATCTGGGCGGGGGATCGCTGGAAGTCACCCGCGTGGAGGATCGGCGCATGACCGCCACTGCCAGCCTGCCGCTGGGCGCGGTGGTCGTCACAGAAGAATTTCTGCCCTATGACCCACCGACATTCCGCGAACTGGAACGCTTGCATGAGCATTTGCGCCGCCAATACGCTAAACTCGAATGGTTCAATGGCAGCGCGAATATGACCCTGATTGGTGAGGGTGGCACCCTGCGCTTAATTGGCAGGCTGGCGCAGAAGATGAGCAATTACCCGCTGGAGACGCTGCACGGCTATACACTGTCGCTCCAGCAGATTGAGGCAGTCTATGACCAACTTGCCAGCATGGATATTGCCTCCCGCAAGCGGCTGCCGGGTATGAAGGCAGACCGCGCCGATATTTCGCTGGCGGGCGCACTGGTCATTCTGCAGGCAATGAAACACAGTGGATTTGACTCCCTGACGATCAGCAGTCAGGGCATGCGCGAAGGGCTGTTCTACGAGCGTTTTTTGCCGCAGGTTGAAGGGCTGCCGGTGCTGGCGGACGTGCGTCAGGCGTCGGTACTGAATCTGGCGCACCTGTATCATTTTCAGGAACAGCACGCGCGCCATGTGGCACAGCTTACCCTGTCCATGTTTGACCAGATGCGCGCACAAATGCCGGAACGGGTAGCGTTGTGGGGCACGGCAGAGCGTGAACTCCTGTGGGCGGCGTCCATGCTGCACGATATTGGGGTATCAGTAGATTACCACGACCATCATCTGCACGGTGCCTATCTGATTATCAATGCCGGGCTGCCGGGCTACACCCACCGCGAAACAGCGATCATTGCCCTGCTCACCCGTTATCACCGCAAGGGCAAGGTGACGGTGGACGAATTCGCGCCGCTGCTGGAAAAAGGCGATCACAAACGTGTGCAGCAGCTCAGCGCCCTGCTGCGCCTGGCAGAGCAGCTTGACCGCCCGCGTGATGGGTCTGTCCGCGATGTGCGTATTCGTGCCCACAACCGCCGGGCGACAATCCAACTGGTGGTGGGCGGAGATGCGCGTGTAGCGGTCTGGGCAGTTGACAATCATCGCGATGTTTTCGAGCAGGCATTTGGGATTAAACTGGATATTGTGCAACCGGGTGACGATCAATAAGCGTGGAGATAACGCCATATGAGTGCAGGAAAAAAAAGCACGCTGGAAATCGAAGTCAAACTGTATATCCCGGATTTGTCCGCACTGGTTGCCCGGCTGGAAGCTGCCCAGGCAAAGCTGGTCAAACCACGGCTGTTTGAGCGTAACCTGCGCTACGATAACGCGGAACGCAGCCTTACCAGGCGCGATGTCGTTCTGCGTCTGCGCGAGGATGACCGCGTGCATCTGACCTTTAAAGGGGCGTCCGTCACTGCCGCCAGCGGCATTCATGCCCGCTTCGAGGCAGAGGTCGAAGTAAGCGATTTTACCCAGATGGATCTGATTCTGGGGCAGCTTGGCTACGCGCCGTATATGGTCTATGAGAAATACCGCACGACTTATGATCTCGAAGGCGCGGAAGTCGTACTCGACGAAATGCCGTTCGGTCAGTTTGTCGAAATCGAAGGCGATGTCAGCGCCATCGAAAATGCGATGCACAAGCTCGACCTGCATGATGCACCACGTTATCCTGCCAGCTATGCCGCCTTGTTCGACATCGTGCGCAAGAACCTGAACCTGCCTTTTGAAGACCTGACCTTTGAAAACTTCAAAGGTATCACGGTTGAGGAAAATGATTTCATCCCGCCGCTGAACTACCGTTAGTTTGGCGACTGCTGGACAGTGTGCGCTTGCTGGCACGTTTTGCTGTTTGAAGGACAATAGGGTGTATCGAATAACGGTAAAAGGAACTGCCAGCCATGCACCGTATCATCAGTTTTTGCCTGCATCGGCGGATCATGCCGGCACTCTTGCTGCTGCTGGTCGTCACAACGTTCCAGACAGTTCCGGCGGCGGCTGACAGCGCGTATCAGCCACACGTGCTGCAACGCCCGCTGCGCCTTGCAGAGGTGCAGCCGCTGGATGCCATTTCCGCCGATCTGGATGTGCGCAGCGTGAGTATCGCCCCAGATGCCTCCATCATGCTCAGCATAGGTGGTCCCCGGCGGCAGGTTTGCCAGTACAGCTTTGCGGATGCCCAGACGAGCTGCACAGAGCTGGATCCAGTCGCCGTGCGGTTGAGTAGCGAACCCCAATGGTCGCCCGATGCGCGCTGGATCGCTTTGCATGAAGATTTTCTGAGACGCCTTGAAGAGCCGGATATCTGGTTATTCGATGTGCAGGCGGGCACCTTCTTCAACCGCACGGAGGACGGCGTGTTTGATGTCCCGCTTGGCGACGATTCCGCTGCTGCCGTTGGTCTGGATGTGCTGCCGGTATGGTCACCCAACGGCGATCTGTATTTCTTCCGTTATCACTTCGCCGAAGGTCGCACGAAAGCGCTGGAGCTGTATCGCATTGCTCAGGCGGAACTGACCGGCAGCAGTGCGCCCGTGCTGGTGGCAGACCTGAGCAGCCTGACCGAACCCGATCCTTTCCCGGTGTACTCGTTGTATAACTTTACTGCGGCGTCTTTGGATGCTGCTGCTGTAGCACCGGATGGCGCGACACTGGCGTTTGTGGTGCACTACACGCGCGACGCCGACACGATGCGGCAGCCCGAAAATGGTATCTGGCAGGTCAACCTGCAAACTGGCGCAGTCTCGCAGATCATCAGCGTCCGCGCACTGCGCAGCCCCGGACAGCCGGAATGGGCGCTGGAATTCAGCGCATCTGTGGGCGTTGAATCGCTGGCATGGGATGCGGACGGCAGCGGGCTGCTGATTGCGACCTATAATCCGACAAATGCCGGAGAGATCTTGCAGACTCCTGAACTGGATTACTATCTGGATATGGCGTCTGGAGCGATTACGCCGCTCATGGATTTGAGCGACATTCCAGATGTAGAGTCCTTCTTCAGTGCACCCAATACAGACACGCCCGCGCCACTTATTCGCATGCCACGGCAGGCGGTGTATGTGGCTGCCAGCAATACCTATGTCTATTTTGGATTCGCGCCGCCCTATTACAGCTTTTCCGCTGTGGCGCTGCCGCCGGATGGTTCCGAACCGCAGAACTGGCTGCTGTCCAACGTTCGGGAGGATGGTGCAGGATCGTTTGCAGGGTTGCAGCCCAGCGTTGGCGATGACGGTACAACGGTGCGCATCATTCTTGCGGGCTATCTGCTGACATTGCAGCCCGCTGACGAATAGGCAGGAAAGTCGGTGCTTTTGACGCCCTTCGGGGGTGATAAGCGTCATCCTGCACAGCCGCTGCTTTGTGGTACTTTATGAAGCAGGGCTTGCAAAACAGTATTTGCCAATGTGATTTTCAGGAGATTAACTGCAAGATGACCAGTACCGACTTTAAAGCGGAACAGGCGCTCTCCCGCGCGGAGTGGGAAGCGCGTGTTAAAAAGACGCTGGAAAAGTTCCCGGAGCGCAAAACGGAATTCCAGACATCTTCCGGCATTCCGCTGGAACGGCTCTACACCCCCGAACACGTAAAGATCAATCATGATACCGATTCAGGTTATCCCGGCGAGTATCCCTTCACGCGCGGCGTGCAGCCGACAATGTATCGCGGGCGCTTTTGGACGATGCGCCAGTATGCCGGCTTCTCCACCGCCGAGGACAGCAACGCGCGTTACCGTTTCCTGCTGGAACGCGGGCAAAGCGGGCTGTCGGTTGCCTTTGATCTGCCTACGCAAATTGGCTACGATGCCGACGACCCGATGGCACTCGGCGAAGTGGGCAAGGTGGGCGTCAGCATCAGCAGCATCCGCGACATGATGCTGCTGTTCAAGGAAATCCCGCTGGACAAAGTCTCCACCAGCATGACGATCAACGCCCCGGCAACGGTGCTGCTGGCGATGTACATCGTCGTCGGCAAGCGGCAGGGTGTGGAGTCGCACCAACTGCGCGGCACAGTGCAGAACGACATCCTCAAGGAATACATCGCGCGTGGGACCTACATCTATCCCCCCGCGGAGTCCATGCGCCTGATTACCAATCTGTTCGCCTATTGCAAGGATCATGTGCCGCACTGGAACACCATCAGCATCAGCGGCTATCACATCCGCGAGGCGGGCTGCACCGCCGTGCAGGAAGTGGCGTTCACGCTGGCTAACGGCATCGCCTATGTGGAAGCGGCGCTGAATGCCGGGCTGGACGTGGACGACTTCGCGCCGCAGTTGTCCTTCTTCTTCAACGCGCACAATCAGTTTCTCGAAGAAGTCGCCAAATTCCGCGCCGCGCGTAAGCTGTGGGCAGAGATCATGCGCTACCGCTTTGGGGCAAAAAACCCGAAAAGCTGGATGCTGCGCTTCCATACGCAGACCGGCGGCAGCACCCTGACGGCACAGCAACCGGAGAACAACATCGTCCGCGTGACGATGCAGGCGCTGGCAGCGGTGCTGGGTGGCACACAGTCGCTGCACACCAACAGCATGGATGAAGCGCTGGCGCTGCCCACCGAAAAGGCTGTGCAGACCGCCCTGCGCACCCAGCAGATAATCGCGCTGGAAACGGGCGTTGCTGATACGGTTGACCCACTGGCAGGCAGTTATGTGGTCGAGGCACTGACGGACGAAATCTACAAACGTGCGCTGGCATACATTCAGCAGATTGACGACATGGGCGGCGCGCAGGCGGCAATCGAGGCGGGGTTCATCAACATGGAGATTCAGGACGCCGCCTATGCTTTCCAGAAAGCAGTTGAACACAACGAGCAAATCATCGTCGGCGTCAACGAATATGTGGTCGAAGCAAAGGACGACCCCGACCTGCTGCGCGTAGACCCGGCGATTGAGCAGGCGCAGCGCGCGCGGCTGGCGGCACTGCGCGCCGAACGTGATAATGAACGGGTGAGCGCCCTGCGCAGCCGCCTGGCGAACGCGGCAAAGACCGATGAAAACCTGATGCCGCTGATTATCGAGTGTGTGGACAACGACACGACGCTTGGCGAAATTTGCCATACGCTGCGCGGGGTATTCGGGGAATACCGCCCGGCAGTGAGCATTTAACAAACCGGTGAACAGGCAGGCTGCAAATGACGACTGAGGAATTTCTGGCAATTGTTAAGCAGCGCCCGCTGCCTGCGCACCCGATGACGCGCGTGAAAACGCTGGCGAAAGAGCTGGCAGAAGGCGCGGCTTCCGGCGTGTGGGGCGCGGAGATTCCGTCGTTCCGCGGCGGCATCACCGACGAAGACGTCAAAACCTACCTTCAAGAGCGCTGGGATTCCCTGCCGCCGAGCCTGTTTCTGCTGCTGGTCAACGAATATGCCGTGTGGGAAAATAACACGATGGTGCTGACCCGCGCGGCATTTGACCTGCTGGACGAGGCAGAACCGGCGAGCATCTTCATCAGCTACAAACGCAGCGAAAGCAGTGCCTTTGCGCTGCTGGTGCTGGCACGGCTGAAGATGGCGGGTTTGCAGCCGTTTCTGGATATGGCGCTGCAACCCGGCGAGGACTGGCAGCAGGGGCTGAAGGGGCGCATCCAGCAGTATCAATATCTGATCGCGCTGCTGGGCAAAGAAACGCTCAACAGCGACGTGGTCCGCGATGAACTATTGTGGGCGCTGGATGCCCGGCTGACGATTCTGCCCGTGTGGCACAATGGGTTTAGCTACCGTTCGTCAGACTGGCAGAATCTTGACCCGCATCTGGATCAACTGCTGACCCGCGCGCACACGATACGGGTGATTGAAGAAAGCGCTGTCGGCTACAACAATGCGATTGTCGAACTGCTCAACCGCTTTGGGGTGACACCGTGACGTGAATGCTGCCGATCTGCTGGTTACTAAGGGGCTGCGCCCGCTGGTGAGTCAAGACCATGCCCATCCATTCACGCAAGAATCTGTATCCTGGCATCAACCTCCACCTGAACAGCTATTTGCAGGGCGAACCGGGCGGCTGGCAGAGCTTTCATGCGGAACACATCGTTGACCTGGCGCGCACGATTCGCCACGCGCTGCCACCGGGCTACTTCACACGCTCAGAACGCTCCCTGCAAATTGCCAGTTACGATGCTGCCACCGGAACAGAAAGTCGCAGCAGCACCGTTCCCGATGTCCTTGTGCTGCGCAGCCGAAGCGCACAGTCACAGCCGCCCAGCGCTGTTGCAGACGCCGCGCAGCCGGGAATGACGCTGGCGCTCCCGGCGCTGTTTGAAGATGACGAAGACGAAGACACCCTCAACGGACTGGTGATTTATCAGGTGGTGGCAGGCAAATTGCCGGGCAAGCCGGTAACGCGCGTGGAGCTGCTTTCGCCGGGCAACAAGCCAGGACATGCGCATTATGCCTACTACATGTCCAAACGCAGGCTGGTGCTGGAAAGCGATCTGCGGCTGGTCGAACTGGATTATCTCAACCAGACCCCACCGCTGTCCCCTGTGCTGCCCACCTACCCCGCCGAAGGTGCTGCGCCGTTCTCAATTCTGGTCAGCGACCCGCGCCCATCATATGACGCAGGGACAACGGCAATCTACCCGATTGGCGTCCATGAGACGCTGCCGACGATCAATATCCCGCTGGAAGGCGCTGATCTGGTGCAGGTAGATTTTGCAGCGGCGTACAATACCACCTACGAAGCGCTGGATTATCTGGACGACATCGTGGACTACGCCGCCGAACCGGTGGCGCTGGACAGCTACAGCCCCGCCGACCAGCAGCGTATCCGCGACCTGCTGGCGATGATTCGGGCACAGGACACAGGAGAACAGACTGAATGACTCTCGATGAATTTATCGCTAAAACCTGCGCCCGCCCACTGCCACTGAACCCGATGGCGCGTGTGCGCACGCTGGCAAAGGAACTGGCAGAAGGCGCTGTTGAGGGCTTGTGGGATACTTATATCTACACGTTTCGGCGCACGGTCAACGATGAGAATGTCAGCCTGTATCTCGAAAAACGCTGGAACGAGAATCATCCCTCGCTCGACCTGCTGGAAATGAACGAGTATGCTACATGGCCCGCAGATCTGTTCACGCTCAAAAAGGCGGCGTTTGACCTGCTGGAAGAAGCAGAGGCGGCTAGCATTTTCATCTCCTACAAGCGCAGTGAGAGCAGCGCCTTTGCTATGTACGTGCTGACCGCGCTCAAACACGCCGGACTCGCCGCGTTCGTGGATATGACGCTGCTGCCGGGCGAAAACTGGCGGCAGGAACTGGAGCAGCGGATCAGAACATCCGACTATTTTATCCTGCTGCTGAGCAATGAAACCCTCGCCTCGCAAGTCACGCTGCAAGAACTGGCGTGGGCGATCCAGTACGAGCGCAAGATTATACCGATCTGGCACAACCGCTTCAGCTACCAGCCAGAGCGCTGGGGGCTGCCCGCGCCGCTTAACGACACGCTGAGCAATGTGCATACCGTGCGCGTGCTGGACGAAAGCGCTCTGGGGTATCACAACGCGATGGTCGAACTGCTCAACCGCTTCGGCATTACGCCGTAAAGGCAGGGACATGACATTGTGCCTGCCCCTGCCCTGCGCGAGTCGTTTAGATGACTTTTGTCACATGCAGCGGCGGTGTCAGCGCCCGGTTGGCACTGTCAATGGCTTCCGGTGATCCCGCTACCGCAACAACCCCCGCTTTGCCCACCTGTTCCAGCGCCGCGCCCAGCGCCTGAATATCGCTGACAGTTGTGTTCAGCACCTGTGTCCAGATTTGCTGGCGCTGCTCATCGCTGTAATCCAGCAGGTAGCGCAGCAGGGACTGGAAACCTTTGGCATCGGGCAGCAGATGCGGGTCAAGGTTGCTGATAGCGCCGATGATGCTGCGCGTCAGTTCGTCCTGGCTAAGCTGCAACCCCTGCAGGAATTTGCCCGCATGGTCATACGTTTCCAGCGTCCGCGCGATATTGGGATCCTGCCACGACAGGAAGCCGAACACACCGGAGAACGGGTCAAACGCGCCGCGCCCGCCATAGGCACCGCCCTTCACGCGGATATGCTCCCACATGTAGGTCAGGTTCATCGCTTGCAGCGCGACATGATACGAGCCGTGCAGGCTGTAGCCCAGAGCATACAGATTCGCCGCCTTGCCGACGTAGTTCACCTGCGTGGTCATGGTCAGCCCTTCATAGCGCGGCAGGTCTGCGCGCGTCCACGCCACGCGCTGTACTGGGCGCTGCGGCAGCGCGTCAATCAGCCCGGTTAGCTGCGCCTGTGCCCCCTGCCAGTGCTCGGCTTCCAGCGTGACGTTGAACACCATGCTGCTGCGGTTGACCAGCGTTTCGCGCACAGTTTCCAGCGCATGCAGCACACCTGCCCAATCACGCTCGACCCGTTCGGCAAGCTGGCGCACAAAAAACAGGTAACTGATGCCGCCCATCTGCTCGTCTGCCCATGCGGCTTCTTCAAAGTGCGCCCGCACACGCTTGTCCACATAACCGCGCGTCCAGATTGAGCCGAGCGATGCTTCCAGCCCTGCCTTTTCTTCCAGCACCATCTGCATGAAGCGTTCCTGATTGTCCAGCTTCACGTCCAGCAGCACATCGCGCAGGATATCCAGCAGCACGCCGGTCTGCGGGGCGAATGCCTTGCCGCGCAGCAGCAGGCGTGCTTCGCTGCCCGCGCCGCCGAATTTGCTGGAGGTCAGCACCTGACTGCCGATGCCGCCGGTCTGCTGCCCGATACGCTGCGCAAGCTGCACGAAATCTTCCTGCCGTGTGCCCATTTCGGTCAGCGCCCGCCCAAACAAATCCACATACGGCAGCAGGTTGGCGGGCAGCGTGTGCAGATCAAGCGCCAGATCGAGGTAGATAATGCCGCTGGTGGGCAGGTCATGGTACAGCACCGTCGCCTCGTTGAGGTTGAGCACCTCAATCGGCACAGTCTTGACTGTTTTATCGAGGTCATCCAGGGACAGCCGCGGGATCGTCGCCAGGGCTTCGGGCGCGTCCGGGGTTTCCTGCATGCGCTTGAGGTCGGCGGCATCCGTTTTGACGCGCTCCAGATCTGCGGACGTCATACGCGCCTGTTCCGCCGCTAACCGCGCCTGCTCTGCCTCATCCCACTGCTGGCGCACCGTCGCATCAGGTTCGAGGATGACAGTGGAACGGTGCGGGTTATCGAGGAAATACTTGCCGATCAGGTCTTCGAATACACGCTCACCGGCAGCAAGCCGTGCTTTCAGGCGTTCCAGCGGCGCTTCAAACGCCAGCGCGCCCAGCGGGTCGCCCCCATGCCGCCATGCAGGCAGCACATAGTACATCATCAGCAGACCGCGCGGTGCCCACCCGGCGTTGTTCTCGCGCAGGGCGAATTCAGTGGTGTTCATCGCGGCGGCAACCATGCCCGGATCAATGCCGTTTTCCGCCAGGTCGCCCAGCGTTTGCAGCACCAGCGCTTCGACGGTTGCGGCATCCTGCGACGCAATGCCTTTCAGCCCGGCGGAGAAGATCGCCTCACGCCGGAAGCTGTCCAGCCCACCCCCGGCTACATCTTCGCCCAGCCCGGAATCGATCAGCACTTTGCGCAGCGGAGACGCCGGGGTTTCGATCAGGATGTGTTCCAGCACATGCAGCGCCAGCATCGTGTCGCCGTCGGTCACGTCGTCCAGCAGCCAGCTTACCACCGCCATCGTGCGGTTTTCGTCATCCTGTTCGCTGACCGGGTAGTGCCGCACAACCTTGCGCGGGGCAGCCCAGCGCGGCTGCTTCGGCACGCTGGCGTCCACCTGCTTATGCTCGAATTCGGCAATGAAACTGTCCACCAGCCGCAAGCGTTCCTCAGGGGTGTCATCGCCATAAAACAGGAACCGCGCGTTGGAGGGATGATAGTAGGTTTCGTGGAAGCGCTTGAACTGCGCATAGGTCAGGTCGGGAATCGCCGCCGGGTCGCCACCGCTGTCGTAGGCATAGGGTGTGTCGGGCAGCAGCACGTTTTTCATGTAGCGCCCCAGCAGTTCATCCGGCGAGGCGTAGTAGCCCTTCATCTCGTTGAACACGACGCCTTTGTAGCTCAGCCCACCGTTTTCGCCGTCCGGTTCGTAATGCCAGCCTTCCTGCTGCAAGGTCTTTTCTGTGATAGTCGGATAGAACACGGCATCGAGATAAACATCAATCAGGTTGTAGAAGTCCTTGAGATTCTGACTTGCCACCGGGTACATGGTGATGTCGTCAGCGGTCATGGCGTTGACAAACGTCTTCATGGATCCCTTGAGCAGTTCAACGAACGGCTCCTTAACCGGGTACTTGCGTGAGCCGCCCAGCACGGAGTGTTCGAGGATGTGCGGCAGCCCGGTGTCGTCTGCCGGGGGCGTGGCAAAAGCAACGCTGAAGGTCTTGTTTTCGTCGCTGTTTTCCAGCGAGAGCAGTTCCGCGCCGGTACGCTTGTGGCGGAACAGGCGCGCATGGGTGTTCAGTTCTGCGATGTGCTGTTCGCGCAGCAGTTCAAAGCCGTGAAGCTCGGTCTTCATAACGACTCTTTCCGTTCATATCATTTTTTCAACGATAGCTGGACTAACTATATAGGACAACCGCCGGAGTTGGCAATGGGATGCCAGTATCAACATGCAACATATAGATGCAGTCATCAACCTGTACCCCACTACCCCTCCATACGTCGAAAGTCCCAGAGCAGAATCCGCCAGCATGACCGTGCCCCAGCGCGAAAAAAGCGCTTAACTAAAGCTATAGTATCCGGCGCAATGAGCGCGTTCTGGTTTGCATCCGCTGTGTGGCTGGCAGGTGCAGCACGGGAACAGGTGGGGTTTAATGTCTGGCAAGTTTGATGTCCTCGTCATTGGCGGCGGTCCGGTGGGGATCGCGGCGGCGCTGCGGGCGCAGGAACTGCGGGCGCGCGAACTCGGCGGCAGCGTGGGGCTGGTCGAGCGCGGCAGTCCGGGTGGCGACCCGCGCAGCGATGGTTCGGCACTGGCACGGGCGGCGCACATGGCGCGCCTGCTGCGCGAAGCGGAGGTGGATATAGCACGGGGGCAGCATCTGCCGACGAATTTCCAAGCCGTGCTGGAGCATGCGCTGGAGAGCAGCGAGGCTGAGCGTGCCCGCCAACAGCATGTCGAACGGCTGGCACAGGCGGGCGTCACCGTGCTGCAGGAGGTCGGCGCGGCGCGTTTTCTGGATCGACATGCGGTAGTGCTGCCCGATGGGCGTGTGCTTCAGGCGCAGCGCTTTATCCTCTGCACAGGCAGTGTTATGCAGGCGCTCAGCATTCCCGGCGGGGAATACACGCTCCGCTACAGCGATCTGTGGAATCTGCGCAAGCCCCCTGCTTCAGCAATCGTCATCGGCGCGGGCGCGCAGGGCTGCGCGCTGGCATCCCTGCTGGCAGCATTTGGCACGCAGGTCACGCTGATGGACACTGCCGCGCGCATCCTGCCCGACGAAGATGCACAGACAGCGCAAACACTGCATGCCGACCTCGAAGCGGCAGGCGTGAAGATCATCTCTGCTGTTGAACAGATGCATCAGGTCGAGCGCTTCAGCGGGCGCTGTGCCCTGACCTACAGCCGCATGCAGCAGGTGCACATGCGCGCGGCAGAGGTGATCATGGCGGCAGGGGGCATGCGCGGCAATGTCACCGATCTGGGCTTGTTCAATGCCGGTGTCCGTGTTGAACGCGGCTTCGTGCAGGTCAACGCGCGCCTGCAAACCAGCAGTGCGCATATCTACGCGGCAGGCAGCCTGATCGGACCCCGCCAGAGCATCCGCGATGGACTGGCGCAGGCACGCACCGCCGCGCAGCATGCGGTCAGCGATTTGCCTGCACCCCCTGCACAGTCCGCCGCTTCATGACCCGCACGCACAGTCCCTCAGCACAATCTCATTCGGCAGCGCCCACGCAATTGTTATAATGAACCAAAACGACACGGCGCATCCAGCGCCTGTGATTTGTTCATTTTGAGGGTACTGGCATGTTTGATCAAGAAAAATTAGCCCGTTATGCCCAGGCGCATGCACGCTGGAAAGCCACCACGCTGCGCAAAACACTGGACAAAATGCCCGAACGCCGCCCAACTTTCATCACGCAGTCCAGCGTGCCAGTTGAACGGCTGTACACCCCGCTGGATGTGGCGGAGCTGGACTACGAACGCGACCTGGGCGACCCCGGCGAATACCCGTTCACGCGCGGCGTCCACGCCAGCGGCTATCGCGGCAGACCCTGGACGATGCGCATTTTTTCGGGCTTTGGCACAGCGGAAGAAACCAACGCCCGTTACAAATACCTGATCGAACAGGGCAATATGGGGCTGTCCGTCGCCTTCGATCTGGCGACCCTGATGGGTTACGACACCGACCAACCGGAGGCGTTTGGGGAGTTCGGCAAGTGTGGTGTCGCGATCTCCAGCCTGAAGGACATGGAACTCCTGTTTGACGGCATCCCCCTGGGCGACATCTCCACCAGCATGACGATCAACAGCCCCGCGCCGATCATCTGGGCGTTTTACATCGCCGCCGCCGAAAAACAGGGCGTCCCAATGGCGAAACTGCGCGGCACGCTGCAAAACGACATCCTTAAGGAATACATCGCGCAGAAAGAATTCATCTTCCCGCCAGAACCTTCGATGCGGCTGGTCACGGATACCATCGAATTTGGCACGCAGCATATGCCTGAATGGAATACGGTCAGCATCAGCGGCTACCACATCCGCGAGGCAGGCAGCACCGCCGTGCAGGAACTCGCCTTCACACTGGCGGACGGGCTGGAATACGTGCGCTGGGCACTGGCGCGTGGGCTGGATATTGACGACTTCGCCCCACGCCTGAGCTTCTTCTTCAACGCGCACAACGACTTCTTTGAGGAAATCGCCAAATTCCGCGCGGCGCGGCGCATCTGGGCACGCGAAATGCGCGAAACCTTCGGCGCCAAGCATCCGCGTTCCTGGCTGATGCGCTTCCACACGCAGACGGCGGGTGTCAGCCTGACGGCGCAGCAGCCGGAAGTCAACCTGATTCGTGTGGCAGTACAGGCGCTGGCAGCGGTCATTGGCGGCACGCAGTCGCTGCACACCAACAGCATGGACGAAGCGCTGGCGCTGCCCAGCGAACACGCCGTCACACTGGCGATGCGCACACAGCAGGTGCTCCTGGAAGAAAGCGGCGTGGCAAACACCATTGACCCGCTGGGCGGCAGCTACTTCATCGAAGCGCTGACCAACCAGACGGAAGCCGCCGTGTATGACTATTTCCGCCGCATTGAGGCGCTGGGCGGTGTGCTGCCGGCAGTTGAAGCCGGCTTTATGCAGCAGGAAATCGCCGATGCCGCCTACCACCACCAGCTTGAGGTGGACAACAACGAACGCTATATTGTCGGCGTCAACAAGTACAACATGAACGATTACCCACCGATCCCGATTCTGGCAATGGATCCCGACGGCTTCAAGCGCCAGTGCGCCCGGCTGCAAACACTGCGCCAGGAACGCGATAACGAGGCAGTGCAGACCGCGCTGAACGCCCTGCGCGACGCCTGTGCGGGCAGCGCCAACACCATGCCCTACCTGATTGACGCGGCAAAGGCATACGCCACGCTGGGCGAAATCGTAGAGGTCATGCGCGAGGTCTTTGGCGTCTACCACGAGCCGGTGATGATTTAGCGCACCGTTCACCGTTTTCTGTGCGAAAGTGGGGCGTGTTACAATGTTTGTGATACGCCCTAGCTGGATACCTGTATAGTGGGAGCCTCACATGAACGAACAAGACCTGATCGGACGCATCACTGTCAATCCGGAGATATTCGGCGGCAAGCCAATCATTCGCGGGCGGCGGCTGGCGGTTGAGCATATCCTGGGGATGCTGGCAGCAGGAGATACAGCGGCAAACATTCTCGATGCATACGATTGGCTGGAGCCTGAAGATATTCGGGCTTGCCTCATATATGCCAGGCGATTGGTGGGGCATGAGCGCGTCGAACCTTTGATCGTGGAGACAGGTACGTGAAACTCCTCCTGGACACCTGCATTTCGTCGAAGACACGCGATGCCTTATTGCAACTTGGTCATGATGTTGTCTGGACGGGAGATTGGGGTAATGACCCAGGTGACGAAGCGATTCTTCAATATGCCTATGAAGAAAATCGGATTCTTGTCACTCTGGATAAAGATTTCGGCGAGATTGCCATCGTGCTGAAGCGCCATCATTCGGGTATCATACGCCTCGCGGAACTGTCGGTAAATCAGCAGGCGGCAGTTTGTAAGCAGGTGCTTGCTCAGTATGCTGATGAACTCCTCAAGTGTGCAATTGTCACTGCAAGCATAGATCGTGTACGCATCCGTCCCGCAGCTAGCGAAATTGATTGAAGTGACCTCTCTATGAGTTGGTAACCTCACCTTACTAACCTGCTATTTGCGCGCTATACGCTCCCCATTCAGCCTGTACAGTTCAGCCGCTCAGCGCGGGGTTCTCAAAGCACTCCACGCTCTCCTCGCCGACAATTGCCACCAGATCAGCACGCAGGGCATCGCACCAGCGCGTCGTGTGGTTGGGGAATTCCATTTTGAACGACTTGTCCTCACTCCCGACCAGCACCGTAAAGCGGTCGCTGCCGGGAAATGACGTAAACGTGCGGAACAGGCGCTCCAACCGGCGGCGGTCTTTGTTGTCGTCGCCGGAACGGTACAGATGCACGATCACCCAGTGAAACGCGCGTGCCGGGTCAGCAGGCTCCAGGGTGAAGTCCTCCGGCAGTGGGGCATAGGGCTGCGATTCCAGCGCGGGGGTGGGCACGGCAACAGCGCCTTCGGTTGCCGGGGCGATCACGGGCAGCGGTTCAGGAATGCGCTCGTCAGCAGGCGGCGGCACTTCGCCCGTTTCTTCGTCGTACAACCCGTTGTCGTCATCATCTTCCTCAGCGTCACTGTCCACCCAACCGGGCACATCCGCATCGGTGAAGTTACGCGGCGGGGGTTCCACGCTGGTCACGGCGCGCGCGGGCGCTGGGGCATCAATCCATGCTGGCGTTTCGCCACTGCCGCGGGCGCTGTCCGCAGCAGTCGTTCGCACGGGCGATACATTCTTGAAGTCGCGCGTTTCAACCCTTTCGGCGAGAATCTGCGCCTCCCCGCGTGAGGTATCCACCTTGCCATACACCAGAATCACACGCCTCGGCTGGATGGCATCTTCGGTTTCGCCGTTCTGCGGCGCGCCAAACTTCTCCCATGTACGCGGGAACAACACCACATCCATGCTGCCGCCGCGATCCTCAATTCTGAGGATAACCATACGGTCGCCGTTCTTGGTGGTCATTTTGCGGATGCTGCCCACCATGCCGATCAGCATGACGCTGTGGTCATGCATGACGTCGCCACCTTCGCGAATTTCATGCACACTGTGATACCCCGATAGGTCAGTGATACCCACTGTGCGCAGTGCAGCATCCAGCGGGTGATCGGTGATATAGAAGCCGAGCAGTTCACGCTCCCAGTCGAGCAGCTCGCGCTGCGTTGCCTCCCGCACTGCTGGCAGGTTGCTCAGCAGGTCGTCTTCTCTGGCAGCCGCCATGCCAAACATATTCATCTGCCCGACTTCCTGATCCTTGTGATGGCTGGTGCTGTATGCCAGCATGCGATCCAGCGCGGCAAGGAGCTGCTGGCGTGCGCCAAAGTCGCCCAGCGCGCCCACTTTGATCAGGCTTTCCAGCGCGCGCTTCTGCGCCACACGTAAATCCACCCGCTGGCAAAAATCCAGTAAGCTGGCGAACATGCCGCCTGCCGCCCGCTGTTGCAGAATGTATTCCAGCGGACCTACCCCGGCGTTTTTGACCGCCGCCAGGCCGAAGCGCACACCGCGTTTGCCGGTCTGCGGGTCAACCTCAATCGTGAAGTCGAGCGCGCTGCGATTGACATCCGGCGGCAGAATCGGGATACCCAGATCGCGGCATTCGGCGAGGAATGTGGAGACTTTATCGCTGTCGTCACGATGCACTGAAAGCAGCGCGGTCATGTACTCTGCCGGGTAATGGCACTTGAGAAACGCCGTCTGCATCGTCAGCACGGCATAGTCGGCAGCATGGCTGTTATGCACGAGAATATCGTTGGCGATGAAGTTATGCGCGCCCTCGATAGTCAGGTCATAAACCGCCTGCTCCCCGGCGAATTCGATGCTGACGACATCGTCCCAGAAGATGTCATTGTTAGCAATGGCACGCAGTTTGTCTGAGTCAAAGAATTCCGCCAAACGATTCACAAACGCATGTGTGAATCCAGCTTTCGATACACTGGACGACAATTGCAGCTCACGTACTGCAATTCCTGTTCGCTCGTGGATTTCTTGCCAGGTCAACCCAGACTCAACTTTGCTTTCGCGAATCAGGTCTTTGACATTTAGCGGAATTACATCCTTCACAGCAGCAATGACTTTTGTTGTGCTCAACAATCTTTGCAATCCCGCAAGTCGCTCCCTGTCGACAAAATAACATCCTACACATTGAGAGAAGCGCGTAAGATTTTCTATTCCGGTAACGAAAACTTGATACCCAACGCGACCTTCTTTATAAGGAAATTCGACCTGCCGCAGCCGAGTTATGATTCCAAACCTAAGAAGCAGATGTTGGAGCTGTCGTGCAAGACGTCCTGATGAAGTTGCATAGTATGCCGAACGCCCCTTCTCACTAATGTGCCCATCTCCTTCCCACATTCGTGAGATGAGCAAGCCAATCTGGTGATTGCTGAGTTCAAAGACTTCTCTCGGTATAAACTTAGTGTATGAGTTCTTCCCCCAAAGCCCAAGCGATTTAATCCATTCCACCGCGCCCTGAGTTTGACTACGCATACGCCGTTTGCTGTAGACAGAATAGGCAGCTTTGTGTCGGGCAATTGCTGCCTTTGAATTGTCAAACAGTTCCAGATGTTTGACGTAATCCGCAAGCTGGTCGTTGGACGTAGTATAGTAATAGACACCCGTTGTGTGACACAGATTGCCTTCAGCCAGTAAATGCCCTAAGACAATCAATTGAAAATCTTGCCACTGCTGCTGTCCCTCAGTCACAATTCGCCGAGGCACAGCGATTTTCTCGCCCGCCTGCAAATCGCCGAGCCAGCGCCAGCCTGCTGCCGTGTACAGCGGGTGGTTGGCAGTCGCGGTGATTTCCCGCCCGCTGCGGGTGCGCAGGGTGTACACCGGCTTGACCCCGTTATAGATGATGTCGGTGATTTTGCCGGGATGCAGACGCAAAGTCTCCAGATCGCAGCTTAGCGTGTGCGTAACCTGCACAGTACCAGCGTGCAGATCGCCAATGGTCACAATACGCCCGCTGTCCGCATCGACAATCTCGGTGCTGCCAACGACACACTTATTGAAGCCATAGTTGGCGAAGAACGCGATGTCCGCGAAAATCTGCTCGGCAGTTTCGGTGTCAATGCCGTTCTGCGGACCGCGTTCGAGGAAGATGCTCTTGTGTTTGAGCAGGTCTTTGTCTTTTTTCTTCGACACCGCCCGGCGCATCAGATCTGCCTCGCCCATCTCGTAACCGAACAGGTCAGAAGCGACCTGCATGATCTGTTCCTGATAGGTGATGATGCCGTAAGTTTCCGCCAGAATCGGTTCGAGCTTGCTGTGGCGGAAGACCGTCGGCTCTTCCCCGTGCAGGCGCTGGTTATACAGCGGAATATAGTCCATCGGACCGGGACGGTAGAGCGAAATCCCGGCGATGATGTTCTCGAACTGCTTCGGACGCATGCCTTTAAGCATCTGGCGCATACCCGAACTTTCCAGTTGGAACACCCCCACCGTTTCGCCGCGCCCCAGCATGGCGAAGGTCTGGTCGAGCATCCGGCGCTGTTCGTCGGTCAGCGCAGGGTCGTCGTGGCGGTAAGGGATGTTGTCCATCGTGTAGTGCGTGTTGTGGTAATGGTTAATCAGGTCACACGCCTTGCGCAGAATCGTCAGCGTGGACAAGCCCAGAAAGTCAATCTTCAGCAGCCCGATAGACTCGCAGGTTTCCATTTCAAACTGGGTCACCTGCTTCAGCGCGCCGCCAGAGGGGTCTTTGCCGGTGATGCGATGCAGCGGGATATAGTTGACCAGCGGCTGGTCGGCGACGATGACGCCCGCCGCATGGGTGGACGCATGGCGGCTGACCCCTTGCAGCAGCTTTGCCGTGTCAATCACCCGGCGCACATCAGGGTCCTGATTATAAAACGCGGTCAGATCCGGGTTGAGGTCAACATACTCCTGAATCTTCTTTTGCTTCGCCTCGGTGGGGATCATCGCGGCGATGCGGTTAGCCTTGCCCAGTTCCACATCCAGCGCCCGCGCCACATCCTTGACCGCCGCCTTCGCCCCCAGCGTTCCAAACGTGATAATCGCGGCGACCTTCTCTTCGCCGTACTTGCGCGCCGCATACGAAATCATCTCACCGCGCCGGTCATCAGGATAATCGAGGTCAACATCCGGCATGCTGACACGCCCCGGATTAAGAAAGCGCTCGAAAATCAGGCTGTTCTGAATCGGGTCAATGTTGGTGATGCCCAGACAGTACGCCGCGAGACTGCCCGCGCCGCTGCCGCGCACATTCCACCAGATATCCACATGCCGCGCATATTCGCACAGATCCCAGACGATCAGAAAGTAAGTATCAAAACCCATCGTGTGAATGATGTTCAGCTCATGATCCAGCCGATTGCGGTATTTGGGGTCGTCGGCTGCGTCACCAAAGCGCCAGCGCAGCCCGCGTTCGCACAGGTAGCGCAGGTAGCTGGCACCGTCGAAGCCTTGTGGCACAGGGAAAATCGGCAGGTGGTAGCCCTCGGTATCCAGGCTGACATTGCACATTTCGGCGACCTTGAGCGTGTTGCTCAGTGCCTCCGGTGCTTCCTTGCCGAAGAAGCGCGCCATCTCCTCACCGCTGGTCAGATAGTAGCTGTTATCGGTCATGC
Source organism: Anaerolineae bacterium (assembly GCA_034435675.1). Taxonomy (GTDB): domain Bacteria; phylum Chloroflexota; class Anaerolineae; order Aggregatilineales; family Phototrophicaceae; genus DAOTWP01. The sequence goes on along the minus strand of DAOTWP010000175.1, from coordinate 638 downwards.
GCATCCGGTTGCTGTCCTGCTTCAGTGAACTGGTCTGGATGCACAGCAGTGTATCGTGCGCGTCATAATCGCTGTTCAGCACGTAATGCACATCGTTCGTCGCCAGCAGCGGCACATGCGTGTGGTGGCTTTTGCCATATTCGACCAGCCAGCGGTTCAGCGTTTCGAGTTCGGGAATGTCATGCTGCTGGAGTTCGAGGTAGAAATGCTCCCTACCGAACACCTCCTGATACCAGCCGATCAACTCACGCGCCTCTGCATCACGCCCTTCGGTGATATAGCGCGGGATTTCCGCCGCGAGGCAGCCGCTGGTGGCAATAATGCCCTGCGCGTGCCGCGCGAGAAAGTCCTTGTCAATGCGCGGGCGCCCATAAAAGCCATCAATCTGCGCAGTGCTGGCAATACGCATCAGGTTCGCGTACCCGGTCTGGTCTTTTGCCAGCAGCAGCAGGTGATAGGCGCGGCGGTCAAGCTGCGGGTCACGGTCGGTCATGCCGCGCGGCGCCAGGTACGCCTCAACGCCGATAATCGGCTTCACCCCGGCAGCTTTACAGGCGCGGAAGAATTCAATCACGCCGAACATTGTGCCGTGATCGGTGATCGCCAGCGCAGGCATATTCAGTTCTTTTGCCCGCGCG
>DAOTWP010000174.1:0-22164 GCA_034435675.1 Anaerolineae bacterium | reverse complement strand
GGGGGCGGAGGACGAAGGGTAGGGCGCGGGCGGGCGCGGGCGCGGTGGGCGGGCACGGCGGTCCGCCCCTGCATTTCCCCCTTTGCGCCTCGGCGGTGCAATGTCCTTTGCGTCCTGCGCGCCTTTGCGGTTCAATCTGTGTTGTGGGCAGAAGCGTGGATTATTCCGGTCCCTGCCGCAGTTGGAAGAACAATTGCAATTCCAGTTTGCCCAGTTTCAGGCTGTCGCCATCGCGAAGCTGCTGGGCGTCTTCGGCGGCAAGCCGCGTGCCGTTCAGGTAGGTGCCGTTGCTGCTGGACAAATCCACCAGTTCCAGCCGCGTGCCGCGCAGCCGCAGCAGGGCGTGATGCCGGCTGACGCCCAACTGCTGCCCGGCATAAGGGGACAGGTCAACGTCGGCATTCTGGTTCATGGACGGGTCAACACGCCCCAACACCCACTGCGCCTGCTGCTTGAAATGCAGGCGTATCGGCGTGGACACGCTTTTGGCGCGCAGGCAGACGACCATATTGGACTCGAAGACACTCGTGCCCGCTGTCACCCCCTTATACGCGCCGGTTTCGTCGGTCCATTCGTCAATGGTGTTGAGCTGGAGATACCGCGCGGCTTCTGCCTCGGAGATATTGACCGTGTTGGGGATGGTCTCGCCGTCGGCGCTGAGCATGGCAAAGCAGTGGGCACAGACCAGCGCGCCGGGGCGATTTTTGGTGCCGCAGGCTTTGCAGGTGATGCCCTCGCGCGGGTTTGACGGCGGCGCGGAACGGCTGCGCGGCGCCGGCGTAGGCTGCCGCAGGGGGACATCAAGGCGTGTTCCGCAGCGCCGGCACACCAGGTCATCTGGTGCATTGCGATACTCACAGCTTGGGCACCTCTTGGAAGTCACCGGACGCGACGCCAGCGTTTGAGTCATGGCTGCGTTCTCCTGGGCAGGTGTGCAATCACGCGCGCGCCGAGTTGGTGGATCCCGGTACGGTGGAGCGTAATGCAGCGTGCTATAATTCTCAGTATAGGGAAATTTCCTTATAAAGCTACCAATGTTACAAATTTTTGAGACTTAAGTACCTTCCGTGCGCTGCGGGCACAGTATTTGGGGCGAGCAGCTCCGCAGTTCTAATCCGCGATCAGTGAGTGAGACATTATGGACAAGCTTCCGATTCAGCATTTTTATCCTGACGAGGTGGCCATCTGTTATGGCTGTGGACGCCTGAACGCCGACGGGCTGCATATCCAGACCTACTGGGATGGCGCAGAGGGCACTGCGCGTTTCACCCCGCGCCCGTACCATTCCGCGTTTCCCGGCTTCGTCTACGGTGGGCTGCTCGCCAGCCTGATTGACTGCCACAGCATGGGCACGGCAATTGCCGCGACGTACCACGCCGAAGGGCGCACCCCCGGCAGCGACCCCGAAGTGACCTATGTCACCGGCAATCTGAATGTCACCTACCTGAAGCCCACGCCGCTGGGCAGCGAACTGCTGCTGCGCGCCCGGGTGCAAGAGCTGACGCCCAAAAAGGCGCTGGTGTCGGTGTCGGTTTTTGCCGGGGAGCAGGAATGCGCGCGCGGCGAGGTCGTGGCTGTGCGCGTCAAATCACGTGCGCAGATGGGCGAACCGCGCGCATAAGCGGCTCAGCGGTGGCGGCGCGCAACAAACACACGCCGGGCTGCTGCACAGCTTGTGTCGCGCGTGTGTTGGTCATCTGCAATGTCTGGTTTCTTGCGAAAGGGGAAAAAGACCATGCGGGCGCGGGCTACGCCAGCGCATTGACATAGCTGCGTTCCTGGCTGCGGCGCTGCCATTCTACCGCCGCGTCCGAGTCGTGGACGAGCTGTTCTGCCAGCCAGCGCGCCTCTTGCAGCGAGGGCAGCACATGCAGGTGCCCCTTGACTGCCATATGCCGAATCGCGCGGGCGGCGTCCAGCACGGGGCGTTCTTTTGCCGCAATCACACAGGCGAACATCAGCGGGGAGCGTGTGGCTTCTGCCAGCGTCATCCGTGCCGCCGTCGAGATAAACTCTGCGCGGCGCAGATCCACCAGCGACACCAGCGGCAGGACGCTGTCCATTGCGTGCTGGTGCAGTTTGACCAGCCAGAATTCAGCATCTGCCCGGCTGATCTGCCCCTGAAAGCGTGCCGTAAAAAGCCCATTCCTGAACTGAATTTCCTGAATCGCCATCGCGTTATCCCACACCGTTATGCTGCGCACGTTGAAACGACATTCCAACGCCAGCGCTACCTCTGGCTACATCTTTTTTCAGCATACCCTGCGCAGCGCAAAGTGACCTAGAGTACCATAGTCAGTGTTACAGGAGACAAACACGGAATGTAGGTTCTTCACAAAATATTGCCCAAAAGTGGCGTTAGGCACTGCCGAGCAGCCGCGCCGTAACAAACTTCGTGATGGCAATATCCTGCACTGCCACGCCGGTCAGGTCTGCCACCGTGAGCTGTGTTTCGTCCGTGCGGCACAGTTCCGGCACGTTCAGAATGCTGCCCAGTTCGAGAATTTTTTCGCGGCGCAGCAGCCCGCCGCGCAGGGCATGGCTGATTTCGCCATAGGCGCTGCACTGCGCAATGCTGTCTGCTACCACGCGCTGCGCCTGCTGCAAGATCAGCGGGGCGAGTTCCTGCTTGCCGCCGCCATCCGCGCCCACCGCCGTGATGTGCAGTCCCGCGCCGGGGGCGAGGTCGCCAATCGACAGCAGCGGCGTGCGCGCCGGGGTGGTGGTGACGATCAGGTTGCACTGCTTGCCGAGGTGTTCAATGTCCAGCGTTGGCTCGACGGCAAAACCGAACGCCGCCATCTCCTGTGCATAATGCGCCAGCTTTGCCCTGTCGCGCCCCCAGACAAGCACCTCGCGGCAGCCGGTGACATGCCGCAGCAGTTGCAACTGCAAGCGTGCCTGCGTGCCCGCCCCGACCATGCCGATACAGCGCACCTGCCGGGGAGCAAGCGCGCGTGCCGCTACCGCGCCCGCTGCCGCCGTGCGCAGATCGGTCAGCCAGCCCTCATCCAGCAGCACCGCCGCCAACTGCCCGGTTTCACGCTGGAACGCCAGCATCAGCCCGCCGCTGCTGGGCAGCCCGCGTTGGGGGTTGGCGTAAAACCCGGAAGCAACCTTGATGACGTAATACGGATCCCCGCTGATATAGCCGTACTTGAGATGTACATCGCCGCGTGGGGGGGTGTCAAAATCCAGGTGTGCGGGCGGCGGCACGAGTGCCTGTCCGCTGGAGTAGGCGATGAACGACTCGGCAACAGCGTCAATTAACGCGGGCAGGGCGCTGTCCGGCAGCACAGCTTTGATCTGGTCGAGAGTGAACACTGGGGTTTGCATGAGCGGATTGTACCCACAGCGCCGCGCGAAATGCAACCGCCTGCCGTTTGCGCCCGCTGTGCATGACCAACGCGCAAACAACGTTATAATGTGCTTAAACGTCACACGTGAATTTAGCGGAAGCGACCAGAGTCGGGGGAAAGCAAAAGATGACGATTCAGGAACTGGTGAACCTTGTGAAACGTTCGCTGGAACAAGCCGAATACTGCTTTTTTATCACGCTGGGGGCAGATGGCAGTCCGAATACCCGGCTGGTGCAGCACTTCAAACCGGAGGATGACAGCCTGACGCTGTGGTTTGGCACCAGCCCGCGGTCACGCAAAGTCCATGAAATCCAGCAGGACCCGCGTGTCACTATTGCCTTTTATGACGACAAGGACATTGCCTATGTTACGCTGCGCGGCACGGCGGAGGTCGTTGACGATCTGGCGCTGCGCCAGCGCTACTGGATGGAAGGCTGGCGCATCTTTTTCCCCGGTGGTCCCGATGGCAGTGATTACGTGCTGCTGCGTTTTGTGCCCCAGCAGGTCGAGTTGATGAACTTCACCAAACAGATCACTCCCCCGCCGTATGGGCTGGCGCATGTGGATTTGCAGCGCGAGAATGACCGCTGGGTGGTCACGGGGGGGCTGTCGTGAATGACAGCGCACGCTGGATGCGCGAGTGCCTGCGCCTGGCGGATGCCGCGGGAAAGGCGGGTAATGTGCCGGTGGGGGCGCTGGTGCTGCGCGCCGGGGAGGTACTTGCCCGCGCCGCAGAAACGCTGCCTGCCGGGAATGATCTGATCGGGCACGCGGAACTGCTGGCTGTGCGGCTGGCAGGCGCGGCGTTGAACACCCGCAACCTGCACGGCTGTACGCTGGTGACTACGGCGGAACCCTGCTGGATGTGCAGCTATCTCATTCGGGACGCCCGCATCAGCCGCGTGGTCATCGGCGCACCGACGGCGTTTATCGGCGGGGTGAGCAGCCGCTATCCGCTGCTGACAGATCCGGCAGTGCCCGGTTGGGATGCCCCGCCGGAGATCATCAGCGGCGTGCTGGCAGACGAATGCCGCGCGCTGCGAGCGCAGTATGGCTATTAGCGCGACGTGCATCTATTGCTAGATCGGCATAGTATCATGGTGGAACCCAGCATCCCTGCCCGCACCGGCGGGCTGAAATCCCTGCCGCGCAATGTGTGGGCGACCACGCTCACCAGCCTGCTGACGGATGTTTCCAGCGAGATGCTTATCAACCTCATCCCGCTGTTTCTCGCCAATGTGCTGGGGGTGTCTACCGCCGTCGTGGGCTTGATTGAAGGCGTTGCCGAAACCACCGCCAGCCTGCTCAAGGGCGTGTCCGGCTGGCTGTCGGATAAACTGCGGCGGCGCAAAGCGCTGGCAGTGACAGGTTATGCGCTGTCTGCCTGCGCCAAGCCGCTGCTCTATTTTGCGACCAGTTGGCTGGGCGTGCTGGCAGTGCGCTTTACGGATCGCGTCGGCAAGGGCATTCGCACCGCCCCCCGCGATGCACTGCTTGCTGACAGCATCAACGCGCGGCAGCGCGGACTCGCCTTTGGGCTGCACCGGGCGGGCGATACGCTGGGCGCAATGTTCGGCATGGTGCTGGCGCTGCTGGTCGTGCTGGCGCTGCAAGCGCAGGCGCTCACGCTGGATCGCACGACGTTTCAAACGCTGGTGCTGATCAGCATCATTCCCGGCGCGGCGGGGGTGCTGGTGCTGCTGTTCGGCGCGCGTGAGGTACGTGTGCCCCCGCCCACTGCGGCGCAAACGCGGCTCACGTTTGGCGCGCTCAGCCGGGATTTTAAGGTCTTCCTGCTGGTCGTGGGGCTGTTCACGTTGGGCAATTCGTCGGATGCGTTTCTGATTCTGCGTGCGCAGGAACGCGGGCTGAATGTTGCCGGGGTGCTGGGCATGCTGATTACCTTCAACCTCGTTTACGCGCTGTTTTCTGGTCCGCTGGGCGCGCTGTCCGACCGGGTGGGGCGGCGGCGGCTGATCATCGGCGGCTGGCTGGTTTACGGGCTGCTGTACCTGGGGTTTGCTGCGGCGACCACCGCCGTGCATATCTGGCTGATCTATGCGCTCTACGGGCTGTATTATGCCGCGACAGAAGGCACGGCGAAGGCGCTGGTCGCTGATCTGATCCCGCCGGAACAGCGCGGGACAGCATACGGCTACTATAATGCCACGATTGGGCTGCTGGCGCTGCCTGCCAGTGTGCTGGCGGGGGTGCTGTGGCAGGGCGTCGGCGGCTGGGCGGGCTTGGGTCCCAGCGCGCCGTTCATTGCCGGGGCGCTGCTGGCGTTCGCGGCGGCGGGCTTGCTGGCGTTTTACTGGCAGCGTCCGGTGCGCGCCCGTGCGCAGCGGCTGGAGTAGGCGGTAGCGTGAGCCTGCCGCCGCCTTGCTTGTCTGCTGGCAGTGCTGCTCTACTATTGTGAGCACCGCACAGCGATTGACGCGCAGGATTCCGCCGACGCCGCAGCCTCAGCAGAGATGCAGCGCCGATACGCCGGCAAGCCGGGGACATTGTGAAAGGTTTCTATTTTGATGAGCACATGAACCGGGTGGTGGCGGCAAACAGGTTTGGTGGATTTGACCTGGCTGGTAGCTCAGTTTTCATCGTCCTCGCTGTCGTCCTCGCTGTCGTCCTCGTCTTCATCCTCGTTTTCATTGGTTTCATCGCCATTCCTGCGATCGTCTTCGTTTTCGCCTCCGCCATCCTCATTGTCCTCTGCCGTTACTTCAATTGGTACGGTGCTGTTCGTATCAACGCCAGCAGGCACATAAATGATCTGCCCTGCAATCAGAAAATCGCCACGCTGTAGACAGTTTACGCGCAGCAGCATCTCCAGGCTGACTTCGCCTGCCAGCGCCAATGCCGATAAGGTGTCGCCGGGCTGGACGTGATAGGATACCCAGCCTTCCGGTGCCTGGGCATTACAGACTGTGGACGTGCTGGTGGAGATATCCGCTGCCGTCGCGCTGGCAGCGGGCGTTGCGGCGGTAGTGGCTGTTGCCGTCGCGCTGGCAGCGGGCGTTGCGGCGGTAGTGGCTGTCGCCGTCGCGCTGGCGGCGGGCGTTGCGGCAGTAGTGGCTGTTGCCGGAACGCTGGTCATGCGCGTTACGGTGAGTTCAATTTCTGTCGTCTGTTGTGTGCTGCTATCGCGCGGGGCAAACAGTAGGGTCACCACCCCGGCGAGCGCCAGCAGCAGCACCGCTGCCCATGTCAGCACCCGCAGCGGCACAATGCGCGGCGGCGTTTTTGAAACCGCGAAGTCATCCAACAGGGTTTCAATGTGCGCACTCACACGACGGCGGGCAGCAGACACTTCTGCTGGCGCTGCATGGACACGCTGCGGCAGCTTCGCCAGCGTCAGCAGCACACGTAGTTCATCGGCATAGGCAGGATAGGCACGCAAACAATCCTGGAGTGTTTCGCCACGCGACAGCCGGTCTGCGCAATCATTCAGCACCTCAGTCAAGCGATTATCGTTCATCTCAGCGCACCCCCCTGCTTTTGCGCTGGACTGTTTGGCGGAGCTTTTCAAGCGCGCGCAGTTGCAGCGTTTTGATCGTGTTAATGTTTCTGCCGAGGACATCGGCGGTCTCTTGCAAGCTGAGCTGCTGGTCAAAGCGCAGCAGCAGCACATCAAGCTGTTCCGCTGACAGAGTTCCCAGCGCTTCGCGGACTGCCATTAAATCGCCGCTGTGCATCAACTGTGTTTCCGGCTCATACTCTCCTGTTGGATGCCCCCAGTCCTCAACCACATCCAGCGACTCGGTGGGTATCTGATGATAGTGGTCAGCAATGGCGTTCCGGGCGACTTTGAACAGCCAACCGCGCAAATGATGCTGCGGTCCTTTGCCTGCGCGCAGCGTGCGAATGAATTTTTCGAACACTATGCTGGTCAGGTCTTCAGCGGTATGGGTGTCCTGCACTCGCAAGCGGATAAACTGATAAAGTGGTTCAAAATAGCGCTGATAAATCTCGCTCACTGCATGCCGATCACCACGATTCGCGCGGTACAATAGTTGATCATCCGATGGAGATTCTGGGGAAACCGCTGCGTTCATGAATTGTCCTGAAAAGTTGGCTGTTTCTGGAACATCCATTGCTGATCATACCCAACTCTAGCCTCCAACACCATGCAGCTAACCACTTGACTGCATGGTGCTGAGGGCGCGCAGGCACATGCTGCGCCGCTCGCGCCCTCAACTGCGCACCTTAGGCAGGACTATGCCTAGCTGTCCTCATCATCATCGTCGTCGTCGTGGTCGTCGCTGCTGTTGTCGTCATCATCGTTGTCGTCGTCGTGGTCGTCGCTGCTGTTGTCGTCATCATCGCTGTCATCGTCGCGGTCGTCGCTGCTGTTGTCGTCATCCCCGCTGTCATCGTCGCGGTCGTCGCCGCTGTCATCGTCATCGGTATAGCCGAAGTCCACCACTGAGCCGGTTTCAGCATCTACCAAAACTTCGCGTGAGTCGGCGAACTCGACCTTGATTACGGGTGTAGCATCTGCCGTGCCAGCCCGCACATCGACTTCGCGGATACTGCCGTTCGGATAGATTTCCAATGCTGCCAGCACCCCATTTTCAATGGCGCTCAGGCTGAGCGGCTGAGCATCCTCAGCATCGTCATCGCGGCTGCGGTCGTCATCGCGGCTGCCGTCGTCATCGCGGCTGTCGTCGTCATCGCGGCTGTCGTCGTCATCGCGACTGTCGTCATCGAAATCTTCCGTCGCTTCAGGCGATGGAACCTCTGTTGTCTCGCCATCATCGTCAAGCAAAATGCTGCCGTCCGCAGTGCTCACGCACAGCACACCAGCCTCAACGGTCGTGAACTGCCAGCATGACACCTCGCCGGCAGCGGTTCCCCAATGATCCAGTTCGACATAGTAGACCTGCACCTCGCCATAGGTGTTGCGCACAATCCCAATCGCTTCCAGCAGGTTTATATCGTCGGTTTGCCCGGTGTCCTGTGCCAGCGCCGAAACCAGCGGCAGCACACCCAGCATAACCAGCGCCAGCACCAGCAGCATACGCACTCGTTTAATCTGCATGTTATCGTGTCCCTTGTTTTTCTATGGTCTGTGTTTGCGAGAGTCCTGCCATCATTGTGACCGGACACTCGTCAGGGTAGACTTTCGCGGAAGACAAAAGTTTCTAGGTCTCTGGTACTAGTGCAGGAACTGTGTGCATGACTTGCCTGGGCAGACCAGCGTCGCAAAATCCGTCTGCCTGGGCACGCAGCTATTCACGGGTGCTTGACGCCGTTTGCCAGCCGGTTGAGCGCTTCGTTCACGCGCTGCAAGCGTGCATCCGGCGTGTGCGCGCCTTCCACCCACGCCACAAAGCGGCGGCGGCAGACGGCGGGCAGGTGGTAGAAGAAGCAGTACGCGGCGGGTTCTGCCTCCAGCGCGCGGCGGAAATCGCGCGGCAGGGGCAGCGTGGAGGCAAGGTGCTGCTGTGTGTGCTGTATAGACCGGAGCATAACCCATCCCTCCTTATGAACATGCGCTTGACCACGAAAGCATGCATGCGGGCACAGCGTGCGGCACCCCTGCAATGTCGCGCCTAAAACAACCGCAACTGCTGCGGCGGGCGTCCGTCAGCCAGCAGCACATACGGCGCAAGGCGTTCTGGCGCTTTGATGCCCAGCTTCGCCAACTGCCCCAGATCGCGGATTGCCCGCGTGCGCCGCGCTTGCAGAATGGCGTCCGCCCCTTTTGCGCCCACCCCCGGCAGGCGCATCAACTGCAACCTGTCGGCACGCATCAGGTCTACCGGCGCGTGGCGCAAATGCTGATCCGCCCACGCCAGTTTGGGGTCAATGGCGGTGTTCAGGTTGCCATCCGCCAGAAACGGCAGGTCTTCGACTTCCCAGGCATAATCGCGCAGCAGAAAACTGCTCTGGTACAGCCGGAACTGGCGTTTGGGCGGCGTGGCGGACAGGTTTTCGAACGGGGTGCCCGCCACCGGGCTGAACGCCGAGTAGTACGCCCGCGCCAGCCCCAGTTTGCCATACAGGTTGGCGCTCAGCGACAGCAGTTCCACATCGGTGTCGCCCACCGCCCCAACGACAAACTGCGTGACCACGCTCGCTCGGATGCGCGGGTCACGCTGCCTGATCTGGTGCGCCCGCTGGAGCTGCAGCAGCAGTTCCGTGCCGAGGTCTTTTTTCGGTGCCAGCGCATGCAGACGTTCTTCGGTGGGTCCTTCCAGGTTGATGGATACCCGGTCGGCAAGCTGCATGGCGCGGTAAAGCTGGTCATATTCCGCGCCGGGCATAATCTTCAGGTGAATGTAACCCTTGTAGCTGTACTTTTTGCGCAGGATTTCGGCAGTATCGATGATTTTATCCTGCGAGGTCACGCCGCCCTTGATGATGCCTGACGACAAAAACATGCCATCCACCAACCGCGCCCGTTCAAGCTGGTCGAACGCCCCTGCCAACGCATCCGGCGTAATCGTCACACGCTTCGTTTTGTTGTGCCCCGCGCGGAACGGGCAGTAGAAGCAGTTGCGTTCGCAGGCGGTGGTGATCATCGTCTTCAGCACCGGCTTGCTGCCCTTCGGCGTCTGCACGTTGCTGATGCATTCCGCCAGACTGCGCGACTGGTAGCGTTCGCCGGACTCTGCCGCAGCGGAAGACTCCTGATAGGGGGCATCCCCGGCAGGCTCGAACAGCGTTACGTCACCCATCTGGGTGAGCTTTTCAACGGCACTGGCAGCACGCGAAATGGTTTCCATACCCTCTATTATACGAACAATTGTTCGCAAAGTCAATTAAGGTTTGCAGCGTCGGGGGGTGGGTTTGTGGGGGTGATCCGGGGAAGATCAAGCCGGGTGCGGGGCGGGCAGGTCTCCGCCAGCGTTACTCAAAATGCGGCAGTTTCATTGCTTGTCCCCGTTCGGATCATCCGTAGCTCCTGAACCAGCCACCACGCCGGACCGATGCGCCTCAATTGCGCGGATGTCGTCCTCAGCCAGACGATACGCCTGCTGGAAAGTCGGATCCGCCATACGGTCTTGAATTGCTCGTTCGTCCATTGTTGTCTGCCAGGCTGAACGCTGCTAGGCTGAGCGCTCACGGACATGCAGGACATCACGACGGCTGACCGGACGCACCAGAGCCGCTTCAACGGTCACAACATCCAGGGTTCGACCATCCAGCGCGAAGATTTCAAGCTCATAGGCTTCACCATCGCTGTAAATGTGGACAACCACACCGACATCACCCGCTTTGAGGTCATATTCCGGAAGATCGGCGGTCAGGACCACCTGTTCATGTTCTTTAATCATGTGTTTTCTCCTTCCAACGGGTAGGCGGTCACCAGGCGGGGAATATCTTTACCTGTATCGACAATCCACACAGATCGAACCTGCGGTGAACGACCATCCGGTGTTTGCAGATCACCTTCGATTATATACTTAACGCCGTGACGTGTTGCGGATGAGCGTTGGATTTCATGTGTTGCCGCATGTTGAGTCAGCGCGGCTCTGAGGCGCTGCCAGTCATCAATTGTGAAGCCGAATGCCATGAAGAAGGCTGCCTTCCCACCGGAGTTTTCCTCAGAAAGCAGATAGGCAGTAATCTTGGCTTCCTCAACCAGAGCGTTCTCAAGGTGCGGCAGTTTCATTGCTCGTCCCCGGCAGGCTCGAACAGCGTTACGTCACCCATCTGGGTGAGCTTTTCAACCGCATTGGCAGCGCGCGAAATGGTTTCCTTAGCTCTTAATATGCGAACAATGGCTCAAAAAGTCAACTGAGGATTGCAGGATCGGGAGTGGGTTTGTGCGTGTGGACAGGGGTACGGTAAGGACAGGGCGGGCAGGGACACGGCGCAGCGTTACTCAACGTTCACAAACCAGTGCCCACCGCGCTGACGGGTCACTGTGATCCGGTTTTTTTCCGGCGGCTTTTCGGTATCGCAACACGCGCAGATCACGCAATCAACCCGCTTCGACCTATGCCGATTTCACGGGACGAGCATGCATCACTTCGTTCGCACTCACGGGGCGCACGTCAGACACATACAAAGGCACAATTGCCAACGTTTTGCCAATAAAGTCGAAAAATTCCACGGTGATGCCTTTGCCATCGGTTGTAATATCAACGACAGTCCCCACATCCCCGACGACAAACCCATATTCCGGTGCGTCAACAACCAGTGCAACCTGTTCAAATTCCTTTATCACCTTATTTTCTCCTCTCACAATGGGTAAGCTGAAACGAAGCGCGGTGCGGTGCTATCCGTTTCAATCACCCATACACTACGAATTTGTGGATTTCTACCATCAGGGCTTACGATTTCACCCTCAACAACATAATGGATACGGTCTGGTAACGTCATAGTGCTGGCAACTTCATAGGCGGCGGCATGGGCTAACAATGCCTGTGCCAGAACTTCCCATCCGTCTATTGTAAAGCCAAAGCTCATAAAGAAGACTGCTTTTTCTTTGCCACCTTGCCTGTGTTCCAAATTGAGCAGGTATTTTACGATCTTGGCTTCCGGTACATAGGCGTTCTCAAAGTGCGGCAGTTTCATTGCTCATCCCCGGCAGGCTCGAACAGCGTTACGTCACCCAGATGGGTGAGCTTTTCAACGACACTGGCAGCACGCGAAATGGTTTCCATACCCCTTAATATGCGAACAATGGCTCCAAAAGTCAACTCAGGATCGCAGTATCGGGAGTGGGTTTGTGCGTGTGGACAGGGGAAGATCAAGCCGGGCGCAGCGCGGGCAGGGACACGGCGCAGCGTGCCCTACCCCTGAAAGCGGATCAATGCCGCTGACTCAGGCAGCGCCCAGCAGCCGCGCCACCGTCGCCACCGTGAAGGTCACGCTGAAGCCCAGCGCCAGCGGCAGCAGCGCAGCTACCAGCGTCCAGCGCAGGCTCTTTGTCTCGCGCCAGATCGTCAGCAGCGTGGTGCTGCACGGGTTATGCAGCAGGCTGAACAGCATCAGGTTCACGGCGGTGAGCAGCGTCCAGCCGCCGACCTGCGTCAGCACGGCGTAGGTGGTCTGCTCGTCCAGTTCCAGCATCACGCCCGCCTGCGCGCCCGCCCCCGCGGCAGCGGCATTGCCCACGGTGAGCGTCAGCATCAGCACGGTGGGGATGACAATTTCGTTCGCCGGGATCGCCACAATATAGGCGACCAGAATCACGCCGTTCAAGCCCAGCAGCAGGCCCAGCGGGTTGAGCAGGTTGACCAGATGCGCCGCGATCGACGCATCGCCCAGCATAATGTTGCTGCTCAGCCAGATTACCGCGCCTGCCGGAGCCGCCATGACGACCGCGCGCCACAGCACAATCATGGTGCGGTCAATCACCGACGTATACAGCGTGCGCAGAATCTGCGGCGGGCGGTACGGCGGCAGTTCCAGGCTGTAGACCGATGCCTCGCCCTTGAGCCATGTCCCGCTGAGGAAGCGCGAGACCAGCAGCGTGAAGACGATGCCCAGCATGGCGACTGCGACCACGCTCGCCGCCGCAACAGCGCTCGCCAGCGCCGGTGGAGCCGACGCCCCAATGAAGATTGTGCCCATCAGGATCAGCGTGGGCCAGCGCCCGTTGCAAATGCTGAAGTTATTGGTCAGGATAGCGATCAGCCGTTCGCGCGGGCTGTCAATGATGCGCGTGGCGATCACGCCTGCCGCATTGCAGCCGAAGCCCATCATCATCGAAAGCGCCTGCTTGCCGTGCGCGCCGGAACTGGCGAACAGCCGGTCCAGGTTAAACGCCACCCGCGGCAGATAACCGAAGTCCTCCAGCAGCGTGAACAGTGGGAAGAAGATCGCCATCGGCGGCAGCATCACCGAGACAACCCATGCCGTCGCCAGATACACGCCATCAATCAGCAGCCCGGACAGCCACGCCGGGGCGCTCAATGCCGCCGCGAGGCTGTGCAGCGCCGTGTAGACTGTGTTCAGCAGCAGGTCGCCCAGCATCTGCGAGGGGATGTTCGCGCCGGTGATGGTCAGCCAGAAGACGGCGAAGAACATCAAGCCCATCATAATGAAGCCCCAGAAGCGGTGCGTCAGCGCGCGGTCCAGCGCGCGGTCAAACGTCAGCCGGGCACGCTGGTCAGCGTGGCTGACGCTGCTGTTGGTGATCTGCGCCGCGCTGGTATACAGGGCTTCGACCAGCCGGTCATGATTTTCGACGCCCAGCCCGCCGCGCAAGTGCTCCGCAAGGCTGAGCAGATCGTCAGGCTGGCGCTCATCAAAACTGCGCTCAGTCGCCATACCCCGCCACCCCCATCAGGCGCTTTTCCAGCACAGGTGTCACGCTGGTGCCGCGCGCCAGATCGCCCAGTGTGCCGTCCTGCACTGCCTGGCGGATGCTCACGTCGCCATCCAGCAGGCGCAGCGCCACCCAGCGGGCGTTAGGCAAGCCGGGGAAATGCTGCTGAATTCGCTCCACCAGCGTTTTGATGGCACGCTCCAGCGCGGTATCCTGCACGGCGACACGGTGCGGGCGGGTATGGGTTTCGCCCGCTGCCATCAGCGCGATTTCGCGCAGCAGTTCCTGCACGCCCTGTCTGCGCCGCGCCGCCATTGGCACCACCGGCACGCCCAGTTCGCGGGTGAGATGGCGCACGTCCACCGTGATACCGTGCCGTTTTGCCTCGTCCATCAGGTTCAGCGCCACAACCACACGATCAGTGATTTCCAGAATTTGCAGCACCAGATTCAGGTTGCGTTCTAGCCGGGTGGCGTCTACCACCACAACGGTGACATCGGGCTGTCCGAACAGGATGAAGTCGCGGGCGATTTCCTCGTCTGTGCTGGTGGACAGCAGCGAGTAAGTGCCGGGCAGATCGACCAGTTTGTACTTCTTTTCGTCATAGTCGAAGCCGCCTTCGGCACGCGCTACGGTTTTGCCGGGCCAGTTGCCAACATGCTGGCGCAGCCCGGTCAGGGCGTTAAAGACGGTACTCTTGCCGGTGTTGGGGTTGCCCGCCAGCGCCACAACAAAATCCCAGTGCTCCACATCGACGCCGAGCTTCTTCAACCGGGCATTCTGGTAGGCGGGACAGGTCTGGCAGGCAGCAAGTTCACTGGTCTGAACGGTCATCGTGCTGTTCCTTCACATTTGGAGTGTATTCGACGGTAATCTCACGCGCCTGCACCCGGCGCAGGGCGATCAAGGCGCCGCGCACACTGTACGCTTTGGGGTCGCCCAAAGGGCTGGTCAGCACTGCCTCAATGCGTGTGCCCGGCAGAATGCCCAGGTCCATCAGGCGGCGGCGTGCCGCGCCTGTGGTGGCAACATCCGTGACGACCGCTGGCTGTGCAGGTGGTAACTGGTCGAGGGTCAGTCGCAAACTCAGTTTAGACATCTTTGCGCTCTTATTTAGGTTAGTCTAAAATTAGAATAACGCAGAATGTACTGGCACGCAAGTACCAATTTTTGCGCGCTTAAACGACCCCCAAAACCCCAGCGATCTTACAACGAAGCACCCAGCGCAGCGTTGGCGATTTGTAACGCCGCGCGTTACAACTTGGGTGTATACTGGTATTAATTGCGTTCTCAATGCCGCTCGATTTGAGCGCTGCCGGCAGCACCAACCGGCAGCAGTTTCGCCCCGGCAGGCAAGCCTGCCACTGTTGCAACCACGAAATTGAGGAGACGTGCGCGCATGTTTGCTACGCTTTACACTCCCCGGATACGTTCACAGGCAGATCCCCTTTTGGGTAATTACCAGCGTGCTCAATTGCATAGATTAGTCGTTCTGCTGGTGCTGCTGGCGCTGGTGCTGCGCTTGTTGTGGGTGCTGGCAATCGACACACAGCCGTTTAACGATGAACGCTGGTATTACGCTGCTGCCATCGGCATTGCTGCCGGTGACGATTTTCGCTGGCATGGTCCGCCGGATGCCTGGGATGGCGAACTGACCGCCTTCTGGCCCGTTGGGTATTCTGCCTTTCTAGCCGGGTTGTTTGTGCTGTTTGGCGAGTCGGTGGTGGTTGCTGAAGCCGCCAATGTAGTGCTGTCGCTGGGCATTGCGGTCTGCGCTGCCGGGTTGGCGTGGCGCTGGTTCAGTTCGCCGGTAGTGGCGCTGTTCACCCTGCTGCTGCTGGCGGTGTCGCCCACGCAAATTGCCTACACGACCAATCTGCTCAGTGAGATTCTCATGACGTTCCTGCTGCTGCTGGGGCTGCTGCTGCTGACCAACCGGCACGCGGCGGTCAACACACTTGCCGCCGGGGTGGTGCTGGCGCTGGCGAGCCTGACGAAAAGCCAGCTCCTGCTGGTGCCGTTTGTCTGGTTGGCGACAGTCTGCTTGTTCGAGCGGGGCAAAACACTGTGGCAGCGGCTGCTGGGGCTGCTGCGCCGGGCGGTGCCGCTGGGCGTGGTCATGCTGCTGGTGCTGGCGCCCTGGATCCTGCGCAATTATCATGTGTTTGGGCGCTTTATCCCGGTCTCCAGCATGGGCGGGCTGGCGCTGTACATCGGCAACGGACCACACGCCAACGGCGGCAGTCCCGATATGAGCGCTGTCGCCGCAGATGTCGATTACGGCGTCAATTCAGAGATCGAAGCCAATGATGCAGGCATGCGGCTGGCGCTGGATTATATCCGCAGTAATCCCGCAGCAGTGCTGGCACTGCTGCCGCGCAAGGTCTGGGAGCAGTACCGCCCGGATACACAGGCACTGCAAATTCGCCGTCAGGACATGCTGCAGCAGACCGGCGAGGCTGGCGCAGGGTTGTATGCCGCGCTGCGAGGCGTGAGCATTATATTCTACTGCGCGGTGATGGGCGCGGGCGGGCTGTATGGGCTGCTTGCCCTGTGGCGTGCAGCACGGCGCAGGTGGCACACCCCGCAGGCAAGTCCGCTGCCGCTTGTGCCGGGGATTCTGGCTATCGCGCTGTATTTCACCGTGCTGGCGCTGGTGTTTCACGGGGAACCGCGTTACCGCTTTCCATACATGCCCCTGCTGACGATGTACGCAGCGGCGCTGCTGGCGCTGCTGCTGAACCCAGGGTCAACACTGCGGCGGCAGCATGCGGCGGGTACGGGCGCATCGGCAGGAGTCCGGCTCTGAATGCTAAAAGGTATGCTGATCCTGAATTTAGAATCTATCCGTAAACCGCTCTTCCTGAGCAGGGGATAATGCAGGTTAGAAATTCTATTGGGAAACATGTTCCGCAGGGTTGACCCATGCTTCAACCCTGCCGGTAACCCAATGATTCCCTGAACGTGCATAATCGTCTTGTCCGGGTTTACGGATAGACACTTGGCGCGCGTCTGCACTGTGCGGTTTGAGTTCGCAACAACCGCTAGGCGAATGCTGCACCGGGGAATGCCCACGCCAGCGCTTCCGGCAGAATGCTGCGGAAGCCGACCAGCCCGTGCCCGCTGCCAATTTCGCTGAACTTGTAAGCCACATCCGGGCGCAGGCTGAGCGCCTCACGCAGCCGCAGCGCCGGTTCGTAGAAGCGCCCTGACGTTTCGTAGCGCCCGACCGACTGGAAAATGCGTTTGGGCAGCAGTTCGCCAGCGCCAAAGCGCGCCAGCAGGTCTGTCAGCTTGTCCTGCCCCAGCCCCCTGCCCAGCGGCGGCGAAATCATGACCAGCGCGTTGAACACTGCCGGGTTGCGCAGCGCCGCGTGTGCCGCTGCCACTGCCCCAACCGCGACCCCGCCGATGGCAAGCTGTGTTGAGCTGACGCGGTACTGCGTTTGCAGGAAAGGCAAAAGCTCGGTCAGCAAAAAGGCGTAATGGCGGTCATTCACCATATATTCGGCAAAGCGTTCCTCCTGCGTGCCGCTTTGCACCATCGCAATCACCACCGGCTGCATGCGGCGGTGTTTGATCAGGGCATCGGCAATATAGGGCAGTTGCAGCGCCCCGGTTGCCCACTGCCCATCCTGAAAGATCAACAGCGGGTACGACCGGCTGCCCGCGTCGTAATCTGGCGGGGTATAGACCCACACCTTGCGCCCGCTGAAGTTGAGCTGCGCGCTGGTTAAATCGCGCGCGTCCACCCGCCCGTGCTGCACACGGTGCATCAGCGACCAATCGGGGAAGGGGCGCGCCGCCTCCATCCGCAGTACCGAGACTTCAAGCTGTGGGGTACTCATGCGGGTGGGGTTAAATGGGTCTACGCGCCAGTGCTGGGCGATCCGCCCGACAATATCCTGTTCAGTTGCCAGCGGGGTTTGCGGGTCATCAACCGCCAGCAGATAATCGAGCAGATCGTCCGGTTCAAAACGCCGCGTAACATACCACAGCGTCGTACCCTCCAGATTGTGCATGGGATCAAAGGGCGGGTCTGCCTGGATCGTATCCAGATTCAGCGCCACACTGCGGGTGCCCAGTTTTGAGTAAACAAACGTCGCCCGGTCATGATTGACCCAGGGCCAGACACGCCGTTCACGCAGCAGTTGGTCAACCAGCGGCTGGCGCTGAGGCACAGGCGCGCGTTCAGCCTCAGCCAGAAATGCGTTGAAAGAACTCCATCCGGGCATTCACGTCCACTCCTTGAGTGCAAGCCAGCACCCCTGTGTTGGGCAAGTAATGCTGTGCAAAACAATGCTGTGCAATACCATGCCGTGCAAAGTGTCTAAAATGACTCTTGCTGCAAAGTCTATGCTGCCCATTGTAACATCAGCAGGCAAATCAGGCACATTCCGGTGCAGCGCGGGGTGGGGTGGATCGCGCAAAAATGCTTGCAACCGTTAAAAGGGCTGTGGTACACTACAGATAAGCTACCCAAATAGCGTATTAACGAGCACGGAAGCGTGCTGTCAAAGCCGTGAAAGATAGCAGTAACGACCATCCTCCCCGACGTAACGCTCAGGTGGATCTTTTTCCTCCACCGGTTTCTGTGCGCATGCTGAGATGCGCCAGCGCCGGCATTTTGCATTGCTTTTGCCCACTGATCCGAAGGATAACCTGACTTGGACGATCCCAGTCTGCCCAGTATCGCTGCCATACTTGTCCTGACCTTGCTCAACGCCCTGATTGCGCTGGGGCATGCTGCACTGACCAACACCCGCCCCTCGGCGCTGCGCGAACGGGCGGAGAGCGGTAACCAGCAGGCAAAACAGGTGCTCAGGCTGATCGAACATGGCGCTATTCTGCAAGCCACCTACCAGTTGAGCCTTGTGCTGATTCATATCAGCGTTGCCACCATCGCCGCTACCACCATTGCCGCCCCGCTGCTCAACGGCAGCAGCGCAGACGTGCCGCCCGCGCTGGTCTATGCGCTGGTGCTGATTCCAATTGGCTTTGTGGTGCTGGTGCTGGGCGAACTGGTGCCTGCCAGTGTGGGCAGCCGCTATGCCGATGTGCTGGTGCCCTGGTTAGCGCCGTTCATGCGCGTGCTGCTGCTGCTGCTGCGCCCGCTGGTGCTGCTCGCCGCACAGTCCAGCCGCGTGGTGTCAGCGCTGTTTGGCAGCCAGAAGCAGGTTAACACCATCACCGAAGAAGAGATCATGACCTTCGTTGAGGGCGGCACCATCGAAGAAGAAGAAAAAGAAATGATCTATTCCGTGCTTCAGCTAGACCAGATGGTCGTGCGTGAAGTCATGGTGCCGCGTATTGACGTCACCGCCATTGACATTGACAGCAACATTGAGGATGCGCAGGCGTTGTTCATCGAAAGTGGTTTCTCGCGTATCCCGGTCTACGAGGAAACGATTGATAACGTCAAAGGGCTGCTGTATGCCAAAGACCTGCTGACCTACTGGCATACTGGCAACCGCGAATACAACAGCAACAAGTCCATCCGCAGCCTGCTGCGCCCGGCATATTTTGTGCCCGAACAAAAACGCGCCGACGACCTGCTGCGCGAACTGAAGAAACGCAAAACGCACATCGCCATTGTGGTGGACGAATACGGCGGCACGGCGGGGCTGGTGACGATTGAGGACCTGATTGAGCAGATCATCGGGGATATTCAGGACGAATACGACCTGGAAGAAGACGAATACATCAAACTGGGCGAAAACGAATACGACGTGGACGCCGGGATTGCGATTGATACCTTCAACGACCTGCTGGAAGTGGATGTGCCCACCGACGACAGCGATACGCTGGGCGGGTTCATCTATTCGCAGTTAGGGCATGTGCCCACACCGGGCGAAACTGTCACCTTCAACAACCTGCTGCTGCGCGTGGACTCCGTCGAAGGGCGGCGCATCCGGCGGGTACACGCTGTGCTGCACGACGGCGGCACACATGACGACGGTACGCGGGACGGCACGCGGGATAGTGGGCGCGATGGCAGCACCAACCGCCGCGCCACACAGGAAGGGAATGCGATCCTGCACCTGGAACCGCCCGATGCGCCAACAAAGGAACCGGTCAAAGACAGGGCAGGCTGATGAGCCACGACGACCTCAACGAGCAGCAGATCGCGGATGTCATTCATGCGGCGATTGCCGCGCACGAACATGCCTATGCGCCCTATTCAGGCTACCCGGTGGGCGCGGCGCTGCTGGCAGCGGACGGAACCCTCTACACGGGCTGCAATGTCGAGAATGCCGCTTACCCTGCCTGCATCTGCGCCGAACGTACCGCGCTGGTCAAGGCGGTGAGCGCAGGCAGACGCGAGTTTGTGCTGCTGGCAGTGGCAACCCGCGACGGGGGCACGCCCTGTGGTCTGTGCCGCCAGATGCTGTACGAGTTCGCGCCGGGGCTGCGTGTGCTGGTGGTTGATTTTGAGGGCGCGCTGCGCCATGACCTGCCGCTGGCGGAACTGCTGGCGCACGGCTTCGGTCCGCGCACGTTTTAGCGCCAGCCCTCACCGGTCACTGAAGCGTCAACTACAAAGGGACCCCACTTACCCCGTGTCGCATAACGAGCGCAGTTTTCGCACCAGAGCGTTAATCCTCAAGCGGCGCGATTTTGGCGAGGCAGACCGCCTGCTGACGCTGCTCACCGCCCGGCAGGGCAAACTCGATGTCATCGCCAAAGGCGCGCGTAAGCCGCTCAGCACCAAAACCGGGCATGTCGAACTGTATACCTGCGTGGATGTGCTGGTGCATCGCGGGCGCGAGCTGGGCATGCTGGTGCAGGTGGAAACCGTTGACCCCTTCCTGCCGCTGCGCGAAGACCTGACCCGCAGCGCCTATGCCAGCTATGCCGCCGAACTGCTGGATCGCTTCACTGAACATGGCGACGAAGACTTGCACGGCATCTTCGACCTGCTCAACACGACGTTTGGCAGGCTGGCGCTGGATGATGACCCGCGCCTTGCCGTGCGCTACTACGAAATCCGTCTGCTGGAGCTGGTCGGTTTTCGCCCGCAGTTGAATGAATGCGTCATCAGCGGCGAGATGATCCTGCCGGAAGACCAGTTCTTCAGCTTTAGCGAGGGCGGTGTCGTCAGCCCGGAACACGGTTACAAAAGCCCGACCATGCTGCCGGTCAGCATGAACGCGCTCAAGCTGCTGCGGCACATGCAGCGCAGCCCCTACAGCCGGGTGAAAAGCCTCAAAATCACCCCGGCGGTCCATGCCGAAGTCGAACGGATTCTGCTGGGTTACATCAGCTTCCTGCTGGAACGCCGCCTGCAGAGTGTGGCATTCATCCAGCAAATCCGCTCCTGAATTACCCCACAACCACGCACCTCGTGGTATAGTCTGCGAGGGAACGCACACCACGAAGGGTTTGAATCGTGATCGTCTCTTTGCCCCGCATGATTTACGGCAAGCCGGTCATTGCCGGGAAACCAGCAGAACAGGCAGATATTCTGGCACGCAGCGACGCCTTGCCCCCGGAGACTGCCCACCAGTGGCACGCCCTGACGGCTGTGCAGCCCCTGCCTGGCAGTGATTTAGCTACTTCGCAGGCAGTCGGCATTTTTGCGCTGCCCAGCGGCGACCACCTGCTGGTGCGCACACATGATCAGGGCGATGCGCAGAACGCGGTGTATGAGTATATTCTGCTGCCCCAGCCCACCCTGCGCGACCTGCAGGGGCAGCTTGCCCCACTGCTGGCATTCTGTCAGGAGCCGATCAAACCGTACCCGGTGACCAATGCGCCGCTGTCCCCGTTGGAACTGGATGACTCTACGCAGTGGTCGCCGCAAGAAGCGCGGGCACTGTTGGATACGCTCTTTCAGAATTATGCGCAGGGCGATCTGCTGGCGGTGCTGTCGCTGCTGGGGGCGGCGCTGCACGAGCGCCGGTTGGTGCTGCGCGGCTTCCCGCCCGGCTGGCTGGCGCGGGCGCGGCTGGCGCAGGGACTCATGCTGCTGCTGCCCGCAGATGCCCGTTCTGTGCTGACCTTTTCGACCAATATGAACAATGACATCGACAGCGCCGGGAACAGCCCGCGGGTGATCTTCAGCGATACGCCCGGCACGCACGCCCGCTGGGAAGCAGACTGGACCCGCGATGTGCTGCCGGGAGAAGCTGTACTCCAGCATCCATATATCAGTCACCTGCAAAGCCTGTGGGACGGCAGCCTGAATCACTTCTATGCCACCCTGCGCGAAATGGACGCCCCAGCGCGGCTGCTGCTGCCGGGGCTGGCACTGGACGCCGGGCTGAGTGCGGTGGTCGAACGCCACCAGCTTGATCGCCATGTTGCCGAAGGTGGGGCTGTGCCGCTGGCGCAGTTAGTCGCGGTACTGACTGGCGCTGCCCCGCCGCAGGGTGCCCTGCGCAGCCTGTATGCCAGCCAACTGCTGCGCGTGGTGCTGGGAGACCGCAATGCCGAGGCGCGCGCGCTGGTGGCACGCCTGATGGACGCAGAACCGCCGCTGGATGCGGTGCTGGCGGCAGTGCTCAACAATGCGCTGTACGCCCAGCCGGACAATGTGTATGCCTTTGTGCGCGCGCGCCTGCTGGATGGCGAACC
>DAOTWP010000173.1:0-4946 GCA_034435675.1 Anaerolineae bacterium | reverse complement strand
GTACAAAACCCGATTTGTCCGAGGCACGCACCCTGGCACACTGGTATAAGGGTAAACTCGCCGAAAACTTTCAATACGACCTGACGCCTTATCCCTGTACGCATGTCATGGAAGGCAGCATCTATATTCAGCACTCGCAACTCCGCGAGGACTATCCCCAAGAGATAGAAGGCATGGAAAGTTACATCGGGATTCCGCTTGTCAGCACCAGAGGAGTGATTCTGGGGCACCTTGTGGTGATGAATCATCATGCCATTAATAAGAAACCTAAAGGACTATCCGCGTTACGCATCTTTGCTGCGCGTGCTGCCGTAGAACTGGAACGAATGCAGTCCGAAACGGGGCTGGCAAACTCGGAAGAACGCTACCGGTTGCTTTTCGACACAAATCCTCTGCCAATCTTTGTATTCGATGTGGCGACGCACGAGATTCTTGCTGTCAACCGGTCTGTTGCGCGCGTGTACGGCTACAGTGAGTCAACCTTGCTGACCATGCGATTTAGTGAGCTTCTACCAGAAGAAGACCGGGATAGGCTGCATGAGTGGCTGATAAAGCCGCTGCTGCCCGATCAACCGTGGGACAATGTCTTTGAACAGCGCACGAAAGAAGGGCAAACCCTGACTGTACAATTGTCGCGCCGGTTCATGCGCTTTGAGGGACGCTCGGCTTGTCTGAGCCTCATCAACGACATTACTGAACGCAAGCGTATCGAAATCGAGCGTGATCAGGCTTACCAGTCTCTTGAACAGCGGGTCATCGCACGCACACAAGAAATTGAACATCGCCAGCAAATCGCCGAGAGTCTGCGTGACGTCCTGAGAACGATTAACTCGCAATGCACGATTGAAGATGTACTGACTTACATCACCAGGCAGGCGACCAATCTGCTTGGAGCCGATGCAGTGGTAACATGCCAGTACATGGAAGACAGCGGCAAGTGTCAGCTCCAGGCTCAGCACGGATTACAGCACCTTCAACTCCTTATCACAGACGAACCCCCCGGTTGGGAACAGATCAAGGACAACATTGGCGAAAACGCGCCGATTGCGATCAACAGCGGCGAATTGACCACCAGGAACCGGGGCGGGTCTGCGTATCAGCAGCAGTTTCAGGCACTCTTGGCAGTCCCCCTTGTGATTCGGGGCACAGCCTACGGCTATCTCATCCTGTATTATCTGGATCCGCGCATGTTTGCTGAGGAAGAAATCAACCTTGCTGTTACCTTTGCGGATCAGATGGCGCTGGCGTTGGAAAACTCTCACTTGCGCCAGGAAGCTGAACAATTTGCAGCCTACGAGGAACGGAATCGTCTGGCACGGGATCTCCATGACGCGGTTTCGCAGACCTTGTGGTCTGCGAGCCTGCTGGCTGATGTCATACCGGACCTGTGGCAGCGGGATCCGGAGCGCGCCGGAAAGCGCCTGGAGCAGTTGCGGCAGTTGAACCGGATCGCACTCCAGGAGATGCGCGCTTTGCTGCTGGGTTTGCGTCCGAAAGCCCTCACAGAAACCGGACTGGATGATCTGCTGCGGCAACTGATCGCAACGACAAAGTCTCAGGCACAACTTCAGATTGATTTCGTTGTGTCGGGTGAGGTGTGCAGGATTCCGGGGGCTGTGCAGATCTCATACTATCGCGTCGCCCAAGAAGCCTTGAACAACGTTATCCGCCATGCGGACGCGACACACATGACGATGCATCTCTCATGCGAGACGACTACGGTCCCTGCCGTAACCATGACGATTGAGGATGACGGGCGCGGATTCGATGCCTCGACGATTACGCTGGAGCGCTTCGGCACCAAAATCATGCGTGAACGCGCCAATTCGATAAATGCTGAGCTGACTATTGCCAGCGAACCGGGACGAGGCACCCGCATCGAGATGAAATGGGTGTCAGTGTAGGAGTGATGGGTGAGCGAAAAAACGGTGCGCGTCATGATTGTTGACGACCACTCGATGGTCCACATCGGCATTGCTGGCATGATGGAGGCTTTCGATGACATAGAACTGGCAGGAGAAGCGACCTCCGGTGAAGAGGCAGTTGCCCGTGTCAAGGCATTAAAACCCGATGTTGTCCTGATGGATTTGATGCTGCCGAATATCAACGGCATTGAAGCCACGCGGCAGATCAAGGCAATCTGTCCCGAAGTACAGGTCCTCGTCCTGACGAGCTACGAGAACTCAGCAGATATTCGTAAAGCGATGTCTGCCGGCGCTGTGGGCTATTTGCTAAAAAATGTGACTGCTACAGAGTTAGAGCGGGCGATCCGCTCTGCTTCACAAGGGCATGTTACCCTCGCACCAGAAGCTGCCAAAGCGCTTGTAGAGTACTCGCAAACACGGGCATCGGCTGCAAAAGACCTGACCGAGCGGGAACTTGAAGTTCTGGGCTTTCTGGCACGTGGCTTGAGCAATGCGCAGATTGCCGATCAACTCGTTGTAAGTCCCTTCACAATCAAAGCGCATGTGAGCAACATTCTGTCAAAACTTGAGGTCAGCACACGCACAGAAGCGGTTGCTTATGGCGTTCAGCACAATCTGGTGCAGTTGGATTGAGGCAGCAACCTGTGAGGCGGGTCCCAAATCATTCGGCATGAGCTGCCGAACATCAGGCTAAACGCCAGTGTCTTACGAAGCTGCCAGCATTGGCGATGGCAGTGCTAATGTGTTCCGTCCGCGGATCAACTACTCGGATGATAAACCCAAATGGGAACGAACACTCGCGCGATCCAAGCCCCTCTGCATCGCCCGCAGCGCGTTCCGCCGCCGGATAATCCGGTGTCTCGAACGGTTAGTCCAAGACAATGCCCCCGGAGTGCGCTCGTGTAGTTCCGCTGCCTGGTGGACCAAGATCGTGCTTTGGCTTAGCGGCTGCTGGGCAGCGTTGTGGTGCTGATCCGCATCATCAAGCACTGTCCCGGCAGCTTCGCCACGCCCTACGCCAGCACTGGCGAGCCTCCCCCCCACCACCCGCCACGCCCCCTATTACCCACTCACTTTCTGCCACTTGCGGCAAATGCATGGACAAATGCATGAGCAAATGCTCACCACTTACCAGAACATCCGTGCTATGCTGAAGGCATGCTCAGGTGCGGGCGGCGGCGCGGCGCAGACACACGATTGCGTATGCACTGCCCCGCCAGCAGCCGGAGGGCGAGCCGCCGCCGCGCAGCGGGCAGCAGCGCAGAACAGGGACGTGTTCCCGCCGGGGACGCAGGCAGGCAGGCGCACCATGCAGCACACGCCATGCCTCCCTGCGCCCGCCCGGCAAACATCCTGCACAACAGCAGCACCAGACCGAAATCTGACCGAACCGAGAATAAACGATGCCAGAACACTATGATGAAACTGCCCGGCAGGCAGCCCTGCAGCGCCTGCACGCTAACGGCGGGTGCGTCCGGCAAACAGCGCGCGAACTGAACATTCCCCGCAGCACCCTGCGCGGCTGGGCTGCTGCGGAGCCTGCCGCCCAATCCGCCACGCAGACCAACGGGCACGATACCAGCCCGCCGCCGGAAACCACGCCGCCCGCTGCACAGACAGGCACGCCCGATAACGCAACCGCGCTGGACACAGGGCTGGCGCGCTTGCAGGCAGGGCTGCTGGCAAATGCCGCGCTGCTGCTGGATGCCATGCCGGAGCATATCGCGACTGCCCCGCTGAACCAGCAGGCAGCGGCGCTGGGAGTGCTGCTTGACCGGCTGTTGAAACTGGACGAATGGCGGCGGATTACTGCGCCGCACGAGCAGGAACAGGTGATTCGCTTTGAATTCCGCTATCCCGACGGTACAACTCGTGACACCCCACCCTGGGCAGATGCAGATTCTGCGGACGACGGCACGCTTCCGGGTGGTCGCCTGTGGCAGGCGCTTTGGCAAGACGGAGACGGGCAAACTGCTGTTGATTGACGCCGCGCTCTACCGGCACAAAACGTGCTGGTGGCTGGCACCGACCTACCAGATGGCGAGCGATGTCTGGCGCGACCTGAAGGCGCTGCTGCGCAATGTGCCGCAGCAGGTCAGCGAGGCAGAACGCCGTCTGACCCTGCCCGGCGGGGGCAGCATCAGCATTCGCAGCACGCACGCGCCGGATAACCTGCGCGGAGCGGGGCTGGATTTCGCCGTACTCGACGAAGCCGCCTACATGGACCCGACCGTCTGGACGCAGGTGGTGCGCCCGATGCTGCTCGAACGGCGCGGCAGTGCGGTCTTTTTGTCCACGCCGTTTGGCAAAAATCACTTCTGGGATCTTTACCGGCTGGGGCTGGACCCCGAAGAACCGGAGTGGGTTTCGTTTCACTTTACGTCGCAGGATAACCCGCTGATTGCGCCCCAGGAACTGGCAGCGATCCGCCGCCAGACGCCGGACTACGTCTGGCGCACCGAGTATCTGGCGGAGTTCAGCGAGAACAGCGGGCAGGTCTTCCGCGCCGTGCGCGCTGCCGCCACCGCCCCGCTGCTGGCACAGCCCCGCCCCGGCAGCCTGATTGTCGGCGGGCTGGACTGGGGACGCGAGGACGATTACACCGTGCTGGCGCTGGTGGATGCCGACACGCGGCAGATGGTGGCGCTGGAACGCTTTCGCGGCATGCGCTGGTCAGCGCAGCGCGATCGCATCGCCGCCGCCTGTGCCCGCTGGCAGCCTGCGGTCATCTGGGCGGAGTCGAACAGCATCGGCGCGCCCAACATCGAGGCATTGCAGGCGGAAGGGCTGCCGCTGCGCCCGTTTGTGACCAGTGCCAGCAGTAAGCCCCCGCTGATCGAACGGCTGGCGCTGGCGCTGGAACGCGGCGAACTGGCGCTGCTGCCGGACGAGGTGCTGCTCAGTGAACTGGCGTCGTATCAGCTGGAACGGCTGCCCGGCGGCGGCTATCGCTACAGTGCGCCACCCGGCACGCACGACGATACAGTCATCGCCCTGGTGCTGGCGTGGCATGCCGTGCTC
>DAOTWP010000172.1:0-41413 GCA_034435675.1 Anaerolineae bacterium | reverse complement strand
CACCAATACGGCGACTGCGACCAGCACCGCGACAGCAACCACTACACCCACTAATACGGCGACGGCGACCAGCACCGCAACGGCAACCGCCATACCCACCAATACGGCGACTGCGACCAGCACCGCAACGGCAACCGCCATACCCACCAATACGGCGACTGCGACGATAACAGCTACACATACCTCCACCGCAACCCAAACCGCAACACCCACAAACACCGCAATGGCGAGTGCCACAGCAACACTTACACCAACACTGACGGAAACGCCAACCAGTACGCTAACCACAACGCCGACAGAAACGGCCACAGCCAAGCCCAGCGCAACGACCGCAGCCACGGAAACAGCCACCACCACAGCCACATATACCGCTATTCCTGCGACTGATATACCGAGCGCAACACCACCTGCCAGTTCAACGCATACTGAGATAACGCCTCACACCGAAACACCAGCGGCAGCACCATCAGAAACCTTTGCAGCGACAGGCGAACAGGCGGCAATCGCCGCATCGCCATCAACCGAACCGACACAGACCACAGCGACTACTGCTTCATCAACGTTCACACCAGCGGCGAGTGCCACAGGCAATCCAGCCGCAGTACTGGCAACCCCACTGCCGGAGATCGCTACCGAACCTTCTGCGACGGCGACACCCGCAGCGGCAGGCATCGCGGCAACCGGTCTTCCACCTGAAAGCGGTTCGGGGGCATCTATTGGCGTCGTCCCGCCCATCGCCGGATCGGTTGGATTACCGCCAGAAACATTGATCGGGGCTGCGGTGGTACTGCTGATTCTGGGTTATGTTGGCTTGTATTTCCGCAGCAGCAGGGCGGCAGACCGCTATATAAAGGGCTTTGTCATCACGACCTGCCCGGTATGCCAGCGTGGGCAGCTCAGCGTTGAAGCCCGGCAGGAACGCATCTTTGGTATCCCGCGTACACGGCGCATCGCGCGCTGTAATGAATGCCGTTCCCTGCTGCGTGAAATTGGCGCATACCGCTGGCGATATGCGGTTGATCCGCTGGAAAACCCAACCATGTACAAACGCTTTAACGGGCGGGAAATTGACGATGAGGTACTTACAACGCTAAACCAGCGCCCCATCCCGCCGGATGGCTCACTGCCAAAGACTCCTCCGGCATTTGTGGACGAAGCAAGTCAAGAGGACAATTGATCACGCAATGCTGATAAATCACCCGAACACACGCAGAAAACTGGCGCTGCTGGGACTGCTGCTGTTGATGCTGCTGGCGACCGCCGGAATGAACGACGGTGCAGACGCAACCGCAACTACTGCCCAAGAGAATACAACTCAGCCGCCGCTGCTTGCCACCAACACGCCACAGGGAACGCCATCACGCTTTCCGCCAACGATAACGCCCGTGCCCACGCTGAACGCCATGCCAGAGCAAACGCAGGCGGTGCTTGCCCTGTCGACAGAACCGCTGCCCCGAACCGTCCATTTTGTGCTGGGACGCCCCATCGCCGGCGGCACAGACTGGATTGATCGCACCTATGCCTACGGGGATACGATGCACAACTCCCTTCAGGTCCATCATGGGGTCGAATTTCGCAACCCGCGCGGTGTACCGGTCATCGCTGCAGCCAACGGTTTCGTGGTCTTTGCGGGCAGCGATGCTGGCGAGGTAAATCCTGGACCTATTCCGGATTACTACGGGAACGTGGTCATCATCCAACACCTGTTTCTCTCGCCGGAAGGACAGCCCGTCTATACGCTCTATGGGCATCTTGATCGCATCGAAGTCGAGACCAATCAGGTCGTTGAGCAAGGGCAGCAGATTGGCAATGTTGGGGCTACTGGAATCGCCATTGGAGCGCATCTGCACTTTGAAGTGCGGGTAGGGCTTGATCCTTTTGACTTTGGGGCAACACGCAACCCAGAAATGTGGTTGTATCCCTATCCCAATCACGGCATGATCGCCGGACGAGTGCGCGATGCACAGGGCAGCTACATCATGGGTGTCGCAGTGCGAATCACCAGCATTGACCAACCGGAGCGCCAGCCGATTTACGCATTCACTTATTGGGACGACTCCGTGAACCGCGATCCTGGTTGGGACGAAAGTTTCACAACGAGCGATTTGCCAGAGGGGCAGTACGAAGTGCTGCTGAGCGAACGCACAGGTACGATTCGTTTTCGAGACACGATTACAGTCGCGCGCGGCAGCATAACCTGGGTTGATATCGAAGTTGAACGCTTCAACAACGCTTCGCCCTGATGACAACCTCCCCTGTTGATGACGGAATGGAGCTGCCCCCAGGGAGCAGCCCCATAAACTATATCAAACTCAAGGGCGATATACTCGATAGGTCAGAATCATCTGATTGCCGGGCAGATCATCAATGCGAATCACGCCCCGGTTACCATCTGCGGTAATTATTCCGATGATGGTATTCTGTCCCATTGAGGTACGGGCGATGCTGGTTAGATTGACCGTCGCAGTGGAGATCAGATCGTAGTGCACCGTGCTGAAGTTTACACCGGAGATAATCCCCAGACGGGCACTACCCAGCGTATCCAGCGCAGTCGCCCCGGCGTTCCAGGTGATATCTGCTGCTACACCGTTCCCCTCAAGGTCGAATGACTCGCCAGCGACCAGTGTGCGTGAACTCTGGATCAAGATTTGGCGATCAATGGTATAGGTGAAACCGAAGTTGTTGTTTGCTTCGCCCGCGCTGCCTTCCTGGATGTCGTTGTTCAGGTCCGCCACAATCACCACAGAATAAGTGCCCGTGTTGGTCAATGTCCCCGTCAGATTGGCAACAACGGACTGTCCTGGCGCCAGACCGCCCACAATCGCGGAAGCAAACACGTTGTTCGGCGGAAAAGTTGCGGCGATAGCAAATTGCGGAGAAGGCACACTGCCTGAATTGCGCACCGTCACACTGACGTTAAACGGCGCCCCTGGCACAATCGGTGACGGGTTGGCAACAGCCGCGTCAATCACTATGTCTGCAATCGGTGCAGCAGTCGGTGTCAGCGTTGCCGGGAGGGGGGTCGGAGTTGGTGGTGGGGCGATAATCGGCAGCGTGCGCAGGTCACCAAAAATGTCCAGCAGATCAACGAACATCCAGCCCTGTGTTGCCCGAAACTCGATGACCACCCACTGCAAGTCCTGGCTTGTGCCAATGACCCGCGCCTGCTCACCCTGCCGCAGTTGCCCCAGAATCTCGTAATCAGTGCCCGGACCGCTGCGCACGTTAATCACCTGATTGCGCACTGTTATCACTACACCGTCCGGTGTCGCAGTGGGCACATTCTCGGTTACGACAACCGGAACATCATCCGGCAAGCGCTGGCTGCCCACATAACGGGCATCTACGTTTAAGCCACCGAAGCGATTGTACTGAACAACAGCAACATTGTCGCTCAGTTCACCACGCCCCAACTGCGCGGGTCTTAACAATCCCTGCACACCATTCACGTTGTTTAGCTGGCGCAGATTCGTCTGAAGTTCACCCGGCAGACCTATCGCCAACGCCAGAAGCTGCACGCCGTCAAAGCTGGCAGCCTGCACCGCACCAGGCACCAGACCAAACGTGCGAACGTAGGCGTCCCTGAAGCGAGTACTTGCCGCATCCAATGCAGCCAGGGGCCATGTAGTTACGCCAAGGATACCGTTCAACTGTTCAACAGGAACGGAGTCGCGAAACTCGGGACGCTCACTTTGGTTATAGGCGAATGCGCCACTCCATTCCACCTGCCGCAGCGCCAGATACAGCTGCCCTGCCAGTTCCGGCGGGCCATAGACGACCACTGCCTGGGGATTGGCGGCAGTTATTCCGTTGACGATTGCACCAATCTGCTCCGGTGTTTGCAACAGCAGTGCGGGCTGCGGCTGGACCCCGAAGGTTGCCGCCGCACTCGAAAAACCGATGATGCCCGCTGTGCTGGCAATGTCAAGCTGTACCGTCGCAATCTGGCGATACCCTGACCCGCTAATCAGATAATCCGCCAATGCGCGTCCGTGCAGCACTTCCGCAGCGCGAGTACGGAAAATGCGTCCTGATGCATCCGTCGCTAAAATCGTATCGCCAATTGCCGGAGTAAGAATGGGTAGATTGAGGCTCTGAAGCGCGGGCAGGTTGTTGAGTAGGGCTTCAGTTGTTTCCGGTCCCATTAACACAATGAAGTTGTTAGCGGCGGCGATGCTGTTGATTGCCGCTTGCAGATTACCGTCGGTATCCGGTGCAAAAACGACTACCTCAAGCTGGAAAAACGTGCCGTCAGCACCCCGCACTCCACCCACCGCATTGAGTTCTTCTACGGCGAGCCGTGCGCCCGTGGCAATCGGTCCGCGTTCCTCATCAAGCACAGCAATCCGAAAAACGGGCTGTGTTTGCGCCGCGCTCCAGCGCAGCGTCACGCCGCCCAGCAACAGCGCGATAACCAGTGTAAAATAACCTCTGAATACCCTGTGTTTTTGCATACCACCACCTCGCAAAATGACCTCTGTTCAACCAGATTGGTGCCACTGTCCTGCCTTGCGCAATGCATCCACTTCTAGTATAGCGTTTCCAGCGCACGAGAACAGCACACTTGCCTTACGCTGGCTCACCGCCTGCTACACGGTCTGCGTCGACTGACCCGCCTGCAAAACACTGCCGCAGCAGCCTAAAATAGTGCTAACCGCCTTGATTTTCATTCCCGCACTGACTATACTCGTCAACAATTCATATCTGCTGACTGCACAATTGCAGCCAATCATACACAAGCGCCGCATTTACGCCGTTGATTGCTTGTAGTATTTCTTGGTGCTTGCGACTGAATGTAGGGTCTTTTTGACGGATTGTTATGCAGCGAGAGCGCATTACAAACGATATTTTTGTTTTTACCAGCGAGCTGTATGCTCAGGTCACCGCAAGTTTGCTAGTGACTGGCGCTGGCGCAGTGTTGATTGACACGCTGGCATTCCCGGAGGAAACGCTGCAAATCAAGGCGTTTGTTGAACGTCTGGGCACAAAGGTCAGGTGTATTATCAACACCCATTATCACGCGGACCATACCACCGGAACCTGTTTCTTCCCAGACGCACTGGTAATCGCCCACAGCAAATGTCGCGAACTGCTGCAAAGACGTGGAAGAGACAGCCTGGAACGAGCTAAGGTTGGGTCGCCCGAACTGCGCGAGGTTGAACTGATATTGCCGCAGATTGTCTTTGAAAGCAGCGAGCTAACGCTGCACATTGGTGGCAAAACGCTTAACCTGATCCATACACCAGGACATAGTCCGGATTCAATCATCTGCTGGTTAAAAGAAGATCAGGTGTTGTTCGCCAGTGACACGGTTATGCCCATTCCGTATTTTGTGGATGGGAGTCATGCTGATTTCTTGCAATCGTTGAAACTTCTTCGCCAATATAATGTCGAACACATCGTACAAGGACACGGCGAAGTGATTCTCCGTGGCGAGATTGATGAGAAGTTTGAAAGTGATATTGATTACCTCAACCGGCTGCGTGATGCCGTAGATATCGCGCTTAAATCCACACATGTTGACACCGCGCTTGCTGCCATCACCCCGGAGTCGGTGGGCAAAAGCCGCGTGCTGCTGAACGGTGCGGTCCAGCAGTTACACCGCCAAAATGTTCAGGCACTTGCAGAGCAGCGCCGTGAACTGGTTCATGTGTCGTAAATTCGAAATAGGTATACGAGGAGCCGCCGTATGGCAGACGAAGCTTACCTGACTCCAGAAGGTGCCGAAGAACTGCGCCGCGAGCTGGAAATGCTGTTGAAAGTTCGTCGCCCTGAACTGGCACAAAAACTGAAAGAAGCGGTCTCCCAAGGGGATTTGAAGGAGAACGCGGATTATCATGATGCTAAAGAGCAGCAGGCATTTCTGGAAGGGCGTATCCAGTACCTGGAAATGACACTGCGTTCTGCTGTCATCATCTCATCCGATGGTGCCAAGGATGAGGTTCGGTTAGGATCAAAAGTGACTATTGTCGAAGACGGTAGTGAAGAAGCGGAAACCTACACGATTGTTGGTGCTGCGGAAGCAAATCCGCGCGAAGGCAAAATCTCTAACGAAAGCCCTATCGGCGGCGCACTATTGGGGCAGAAGAAGGGCAAGAAAGTGCGCGTGCAAACGCCCAATGGCGAGATTATCTTCAAAATCACGAAAATCGAGTGATTGCCACAATTTGACGTTCAATCCGACCAGCATCAAAAATGCCCCTCTGTGTTGAAGGGGCATTTTGAATTCGGATGCGTATGCGTGCAACTGTGCGTGCTGCGCTAACCACCAATGGGCGTAAAATCGCCAGTCCCACCAAATGGATCGTCGTCCTCTGGCAGTCGCGGCGGCGGGGGCATCAGCGGGCGCACACCACCGGGCGGCGGAGGCTGCTGCGGATACGACGCTGGTGGCGGGCTGTAAGCCGGGGGTTGCGGAGGGTAAGCCTGCGGCATCGCGGGCGGCATTTGCTGCGGCGGGGGCGCATAGGTTGGCGCAGCGGGCATACCGCTGCCAGCAGGTATCCCCGCAGGAACCGCAGGAACGGCGACAGGAGCGCTACCCAACTGCCATACAGCAATATCAATCGCGACCTTCTTGAAGGCGCTGTTGGGCGGGTTCGGTCCGTCGTCGTAAAGGACTTCCACAACTTTCGCCTGCAAGCGCAGTGCGCCAGTCTCCAAGATCAGCGTTTCTCCTGGTCGTGCTGGATACACCTCACCCCGCAGCTCCAGCTTGGAGCGTACTGCCGGGTCATTGTAGGCATGCTCGGACGCAAAAACCTTTGTTAGGGTACGTACAAAATCTTCTTTGTCGAACAGCCAGATTTCTATCGCGCTGACATCATCTTCAGGACCAATGGTTTCGGCAATGCCTGCTCCACACTCACCCAGGAACATCTCGCTAGCGTCTTCAATGGCGTAAGACTCGTCAAACGAGCCACGCCCTTTGAGAAACACGGATGGTCTGCGCATAGTTGGGGTGCCCAGCGTGCTGACTGAGACATCCGCAGCCATCTTCTTCTTCAGTTCAGCCTCGGCTTCTTTGGTATCCCGAATACGCTGAACCGATTCATCAACCTTCTTCGGGCGAATACGCCCCATAATCCACTGTTTCCAGACGATTGGGTACAGCGCAAAGCTGAACAGCACAATCGCCACAGTGGCCAGAATCACGAATAGAACCACAGCGAAAATCAGCCCCAGCAATTCACCGATCAAACCAGGCGGTTGCGGACTGCGTGTGCCCGGCGCGGCGGCTTCTGCCAGCGGGCGAATCTGCTGGGCACGGTCACGCGCAGATGGCGCTGTATTCGGGTCAGCGATAATGGCATCAACAAGATTTACGGGACTATCCACCAGCCTCAGACGATCAGTGATGGTCGCATCGTCATAGCCTTCGGGCACAGTCGCTTCCGCACTCAACAGCTGCACATAATCACGCTGGAGTGCCGGCGAAAGCTGATGCAGCGCGCCATTGTAATAAATGGTCGGCGCAAGGACATACGCCCAGACCAAACCCGCAATAAAGCCACCAAGCAGCCCGAAGAAGGTACGCTTGTGGGGCATGTAGGGCTTGAGCAGGATGCGAAATAGTCCGTTATAAGTGTCTCCGAGCCACTTTATGAGCTTTTGCATAGACATGCGCCTTTCGTCATGGGGGTGGCGTCCATCACCGCCGGAATTCCATTTGATTGTACTGCAAGTACTGACAATACAACAATGCATTCACAAGGCTGTTTGTTTCCTGTTTTACGAGTATATAGGGAGTGCATAAATCGCGCAAAGTGCTACCGCGCTCAAAACAGGAATTCGCCCGGAATCGCGCGGGTTTTCCGGGCAAATCCACATCTTGAAGACCATCATCCTGTTAGAGATCGTTGCTCAGATCGCTTACCGGCTCATTTTCGGAGGCTTCTTCATCCGATTCGGCAGCGTTTCCGTTCTGCGCGCTCTGGGGCAGTTTCCACGCAGAATAGTCGCATTCAGGATAACGCGAGCACCCATAGAAGGTGCGCCCTTTGCGCGTCTTACGCTCGATCAGAACACCGCCATGCTCCGCGCCACACTGCGGGCAGGTGATGCCCGTACTTTCGACCCAGGGTTCGGTATAGCGGCATTCAGGATAGTTAGAACACCCGATAAACTTACCGAAACGTCCATAACGGATTAACAAATGCCCGGCATGGCAGGAGGGGCAGGCGCGCCCGATAGTCTCTTCCTGCTGAATGCGGGGCATGTGCGCCCGTGCGCTGGCAAGTTGACTGGCGAATGGATCATAGAATTCGCGCAACATGGGACGCCAGCGCAGTGCACCTTCGGCAATCTCGTCAAGTTCATCTTCCATACGCGCCGTAAACTGGTAATCCATGATTTCCGGGAAGAACTGCACCAAAAGATCGTTGACCACTTTGCCGGTTTCAGTGGGCACCAACCGCTTGTCTTCTTTGGACACATAATCCCGATCCTGAATTACCGCGACAGTTGGGGCGTATGTGCTGGGACGACCAATCCCATACTCTTCTAACGTGCGCACCAGACTCGCTTCGGTATAGCGCGGCGGCGGCTGGGTGAAATGCTGCAAGGGCAGCAAACGCACAAGGTCCAGCATTTCACCAACGACGAAATCCGGCAAAATGCGATCTTCTTCGTCATCTTCGGCGGCATCCTCATCACGGGAATCTTCATACAGCGCCAAAAAACCCGGAAATTTGATGACTCTGCCCGACACCCGGAAGTTATAGGGACGATTGTCCGGGGAGGTTCCGGCGGCAATCTCGACCCGCAGCGTATTGTAGACGGCGTTTGCCATCTGGCTGGCGACAAACCGCTCCCAAATCAGCCGGTACAGCTTATACTGCTCCGCCTTAAGGAATGGTTTGATCGCCTCTGGTTCGCGCATGACATTCGTCGGGCGAATTGCCTCGTGTGCTTCCTGCGCCCCTTTGGCTTTGGTCTTATACTGCGGGGCGGTGGACGGCACATATTCTTTGCCAAAGCGCCCACGCAAATATTCGCGCGTCTCCTGTTGGGCTTCTTCCGCTACGGATGTGCTGTCCGTGCGCATATACGTAATCAACCCGACTGATCCCTCAGCACCCAAATCAATGCCCTCGTAAAGCTGCTGAGCGATATTCATGGTGCGGTTGGCAGAATACCCCAAACGGCGCGAGGCTTCCTGCTGGAGCGTGCTGGTGGTAAAAGGCGCAGAGGGTTTGCGCTGGCGCTGCCCACGTTTGACATCGGTGACGATGTACTGACTGCGCTCCAAAACATCGAGATGCGGGAGAACATCGCCTTCCTGATTGAGGATGACATCCTCACCAAGATATTTGACCAGCCGCGCCAAGAATGCTTTGTTATCACGCGCGCCTTTGGCAACCTGCTTCTTTAATTCTGCATCAAGTGTCCAGTATTCCTGGGGGACAAACGCTTCAATTTCGCGTTCACGATCCACCACCAGTCGCGTGGCAATGCTCTGCACACGTCCTGCCGAAAGCCGGTTACGCACCCGGTCCCAGAGCAGTTCGGTGATATTGTACCCGACTAGCCGATCGAGAATGCGGCGCGCCTGCTGGGCGTCCACCAGATCTTGATTCACATCGCGCGCATGCTGAAAAGCGTGCTGGATGGCCGGGCGCGTAATCTCGTGAAAAACAACCCGCTTAGCACGATGCGGATCCATTTCGGCTGCCGCCATCAGGTGCCATGCAATCGCTTCACCTTCGCGGTCAGGGTCTGTCGCAAGATAGATTTCTGCGGCGTTGTCTGCCGCCTGTTTGAGTTCCTTGACAATATCGCGCTTGTCATTGGGAACCCGGTATTTGGGTTCAAAATCGTTTTGCACATCTACCGAAAGCTGGGTTACCAGCAAATCGCGGACATGCCCCTTCGACGCTTTGACGACATAGTCCTTGCCCAGAAAATTGCTGATTGTGCGCGCCTTTGCCGGTGACTCAACAATCACCAGTTTGACTTTGGGCTTTTTGACGCGGGGAGAACCTACCGCCGTGGTTTTCGTTTTCGCCGTCTTCTTCTTGCTGGTTTTGCCGCTCATGCACATCCTTCGGGATCACTAACCCTGCCGCATCTGTTACGCTGCATGCTTCCGATGCAGCAAGAGGTTAATTTTGTTACAGATATTCGCCTTTGTTGCGCTGCTGCAATTGGTTGACCACCTGCTTGACCACCTGTGTTTGGTCTTTGTGGCACAACAACAGGACATCGTCCATATCTACCACAACGAGATCACCGACGCCAATTGTGACGATCAACCGACCGGTATTGTTATAGACCAGTGTATTGTGAGTATCAATCATGATGGGTTCTTCTTCAGACTGGGCATTCGATTTGACCTTGAGGACGTTACCCAGTTTATCGAGTTCCAGCACTTCGTAGAGCGCGCTCCAACTGCCGACGTCATTCCAGCCAATATCCACCGGGATAACCGCCACGCGCTGCGCTCCCTGCATAATCGCGTAATCAATCGAAATCCGCTTGACGGTTTCCCATGTCTGCTCCAGGGTCGCCGGATAGTCCGCTGTGCCCATAACTGCCCGCAGAGTAGTAAACAGCGCGTACATGTCAGGCTGCTGACGCTCGAATTCTGCCAGCGCGGTCTGTGCGCGGAAGATAAACATACCCGAATTCCAACTGTAATCGCCGCTGGCAATAAACGCCGCTGCCGCTGCCTCATCAGGCTTTTCGCGGAACCCGCGCGAGACAAAACACCGGAACCCGTCAAATTCAGCCAGCAAATCACCGCGCTGGATATAACCAAAACCCGTTGACGGAAACGACGGTGAAATCCCCAGTGTAGTGATATAGTCCTGCTGGGCAAGCTGGTATGCCGCGCCGAGCACACTACGGAATTGAGACTTGTCGGCAATATGATGATCCACTGTCAAAAAGGCAATGGTCGCCTGTGGATCCCGCTGGTAAATTGTGCTGACACCCAGCAGGGTTGCCGGACCATTATCTTTACCGTAGGGTTCCAGAATAAAATTCTCCGGCGGAATCTGCGGCACTTCGGCACGCTGCGCTTCCAGATAATCCCGTCCGGTGACGATGTAAATATGGTCAGGTGCAAATAATGGGGATAAACGTTCCACACTGACGCGGAACATCGAATAATCCTCAACCAGCGGCAGCATCTGCTTGGGGGTGTTCTTGCGGCTCATCGGCCACAAACGTGTGCCCCCACCGCCAGCCATAATCATCGCGTAGTAATGCTCCATAGCGCCTCTAGCATTCGGTTCGTAACGTTCTAGTCCATCGTCAGGCTATACTGCATGTTCCCGGCAGATTGCGCAAGCCCTTTTAGTTCAAGAATTGTCAGGATTGCGCTGACCATCTGCACCGGCATTTGCAGGGTACGTGCCAGTTCGTCGATATGCAAGGGGTCGGCACTCAAACACTTGAGGACTTCTGCTTCTACCGGGTTATCTGGTGCAAGACGCTGTGTTTGCACCCGAGTCTGCACATTTGAATAGGCAATGTTGAACTCATCGAGAATATCTTGTACATCCAGCACCAGTTTTGCTCCTTCTTGGATCAGACGGTTATTACCCCGGCTGGCTGGATTGAAGATATTGCCCGGAACGGAGAACACCTCGCGCCCTTGATCGGCGGCGGCGGCGGCAGTAATCAAAGCGCCGCTGTTCTCCGGCGCTTCTACGACCAACACGCCCAGCGCAAGCCCGCTGATAACCCGATTACGCCGCGGGAAATTACGCGCTTCCGGCGGGGTTCCCAGCGGAAACTCACTGAGGATCGCACCATGCTGCCGGATACGCTGTGCTAACTCCTGTTGATCGCGCGGATAGATGCGGTCAATCCCCGTACCCAGCACCGCAAGGGTGCGCCCCCCGCCATCCAGTGCCCCGATATGCGCCGCGCTGTCAATGCCGTGCGCCAGCCCGCTGATGATCGTCACCCCCTGCGCAGCAATTTGCTTCGACAACTGGTGCGCAGCAGCACGCCCGTAAGCGGTTGCCTTGCGTGTGCCCACCACCGCCAGACAGCGCTCATCAGCAGGTGTCAGATCTCCCAGCACGTATAAGACCAGCGGCGGCGCGTCCAGCGTTTTTAGCAGCGGCGGATACGCTGTATCTGCCAGCGTAAGCAGCCGCGCATGCGCCTGTTCGACACGAGCAAGCTGAGCATCGAGATTGATTTCTTTGCGCACCCGCAGCAGATTTGCGCGCGCGTGCTGCTCCAACCCGGCCTGTTGGAGTTGTGCTTCGGGAGCTTCCCACGCCGAAGCAAGGCTGTCAAAGTACGTTAGCAGTTGGTGGATGCGTTTGGGACCGATTTCTGGAACAAGGCTAAAGCCCAACCAATAGCGACGGTCGCTCACACTGAAGCACCTGCCAACCTGTGTAGACGAACTGCGTTACAGCATAGCAAGGGCGCGTTTGGATTGTCAAGCGGGGGACATTAATTCTGATGATGCCGCAAGCGGTTCGAACAGACGACTGAACAACAACTTAGTCCGGCAGTAATCCAGCGGGCAGTTTGACCAGCATAATGCGCTGCTCCAAATCCGTCTCCAGAATGGTTTCGTCAGTTACCGGTATAAGGACTTCACCGTACAGCGATCCCTGGACAATGTAGACGTCATTCGCACCGGTTTCCAGCACATCCACGAGTTCGCCCAGCAGTCGCCCATCGGTGGTCTTGACATGCAGCCCGATAAGTTCATAGAGATAGACCTCATCGTCACCAAGCGGCACGGCATGCTCAATATCCACCATTATGAACAACGTGCGGAACTGATCGGCAGCATCGCGGTCATCCACGCCGTGCAGCTTGAACAGCCCATAGCCCTGATTGAAACGCATCTGCTCCACACGATAAGCAGTTACCTGGCTTTCCGGCGAAACGCCGACAAAAACCTCACCTAATGACTTGATGCGTTCAGGGTAATCGGTGAGCAGGCGCACACGCAGTTCGCCGCGCACACCATGTGGTCGCAGTACTTCTCCCAGCAGCAGGTACTTGGGCGCGTCCTTCACCAAAGCCTCAGTCGATTTCGAGGATAATACGTTTGCCGCGCTGTGCCGAAGGAACGCGCAGCAGCGAGCGAATGGCATTTGCCACGCGCCCGCTTCGCCCGATCACGCGCCCCATATCTTCGGACGCAACGTGCAATTCGAGGATAATTGAGGAGCCTGCGTTGCGGCGCTTGACCTCGACACTGGACGGATCGTTAACCAGACTCTTAGCGATATATTCCACCAGTTCACGTTCCACAATGCACCGCCTTTCCCAACACTAAGCTACCATACTGTTCAGAACAGAGAAGCTTATTGCGCGTCCACTTTTACTGCCTTCTTGTAAGACTGCCCCGCTGCGGGTGACTCGTAGCGTGTTTTGGGGCTGACCGGCGCGGCGGCGGCTTTGTTGGCTTCTGCCTCGGCAACCAGGGCATCCAGCGCTTCGCCTTTGAGCAGGCGGTCATAACGTGCCTGTGTGCCAGTGCGCCGGAACAACTGCGCGACAGCTTCGCTGGGCTGCGCACCCACACTGAGCCAGTAAAGCGCACGCGATTCATCAATAATATCAGTGGACGGCTGTGTGCGCGGGTTGTGGAAGCCAATCACCTCGATAAAGCGCCCCCCGCGCGAACGGCGCTGGTCGGCAACGACAATGCGGTAGGAGGGTTGTCTTTTTAGCCCAACACGACGAAAACGAATACGAACCATTGTGACTCCTTCAATCTGCTTGCGTAGCTCACTCAATCCTATGTCAGGATCAGGTCTTATAGATGTTTGCTTAGTCTGGCGAAGGCACTAGCGCCGCCGCTTGTTTTTGCCCTTACCGCGTGCAGGCGGTTTAGGACGCCCGCCGCTTATGCCGCCTGCGCCCGGCGGCAAACCAGTACCTGGCATCATCGGGGGCATACGCCCGCCACGAAGCTGCCCCATCATCGCCTGCATTTGCTGGAACTGCTTCAGCACATCATTCACATCGCGCACTTCCGTACCACTGCCGAGCGCAATACGTTTGCGGCGACTGGCGTTCAGAATCTTGGGATTGTTGCGCTCATGAACCGTCATGGAATAGATGATGGCTTCCACCTTTTTCAGGCGCTTGTTGACATCTTCCTGATCGATTTGTTCGCGCAAACGCCCCATGCCGGGGATCATCCCCAGGAGCGATGCCACCGAACCCATGCGCTTGATCTTTTGCAACTGCTCCAGAAAATCCTGCAAGGTAAACTGATTCTTCAGCAGCTTTTCTTGCAGTTTGAGCGCCTCGCGCTCGTCGTATGCCTGTTCCGCTTTCTCGATGAGCGTCATCACATCGCCCATACCAAGAATGCGGTCAACCAGGCGGTCCGGGTGGAACACCTCGAACCCGTCAATCTTTTCCCCGGTGCCAAGGAACTTGATCGGCACATCGGTGACCGCACGCATGGAAATGGCTGCGCCACCGCGCGCATCGCCATCCACTTTGGTCAGGATCAAGCCAGTCACACCAATGCGCTCATTGAACCCGCGTGCGATATTGACCGCTTCCTGCCCGGTCATCGAGTCCGCAACCAGCAGAATCTCGCTCGGATTAGTACGCGCCTTGATCTGCTCCAGCTCGGTCATCAGGGTTTCGTCAATCTGCAAGCGCCCTGCCGTGTCAATAATGACAACCCCGGCACTGGCGGCTTTAGCTGCTTGCAGCCCACGCACCACAATATCCACCGGCTTGGCAGAGACACCCTCCTCGTAATAGGGCACTTTGATCTGCTTTGCCAGTGTCACAAGCTGGTCAACCGCCGCAGGGCGATACGTGTCCGCCGCAATCAGAAACGGTTCACGTCCCTCACGGCGCAGGTGAACCGCCAGCTTCGCCGTAGTGGTGGTCTTGCCCGACCCCTGCAACCCAACCATCATGATGACATGCGGTTTTGCCCCACCAGAGAAATTGAGCCGTCCGGGTTCCCCCAGTGTGGCGATCAACTCCTCGTGGACAATCTTCACCACCTGCTGACCGGGCTTCAGGCTTTTGGTGACTTCCGCGCCGACAGCACGTTCCTTAACACGCCCGACAAAATCCTTGACGACCGGCAGCGCAACATCGGCTTCCAGCAGCGCCATGCGCACATCACGCATCGCTGTATCGACATCTTTTTCGGTCAGCTTACCGGAACGTCCAAGCCGGTCAAATGTGTCTTGTAAGCGCTGGCTCAGGCTTTCAAACATGCGTGAAGTGTCTCTCTACAGGCTAGAGGCAGAATTTTAGATGACCCTTACCGCTTCGTCAAGGTTAGTTACACTCAGGCATGACCGCCGCACGCTGCCTGCTGTGGCTATAATGGGTCGCTTACCGTGCGATAAGCCTGATTATGATATACCAGCGGTGTGGCGTTGTCGCTGCGCCCGGTTGCCAGCACCTCACCCAGAAGAATGTCGTGCGTGCCGCCGTCGGCAACATTCGCCAACCGGCACTCAAACCATGCAAGCGCATCACTCAGGATCGGCACTCCGGTCTGGTTGGTCCACACCGGGATGTTATGAAAGCGGTCCGCCCCTTCCGGCAGGGGGATATAACCGGCAAACTGGTCTGACACCGCTTTCTGCTGCTCTGCCAGCAGTGAGATGACAAAGACACCTGCCTCGGCGATGAGCCGTCCTGTGACCGAGGTCTTTTGCAGACAGACCAGAACAAGTGGCGGCTCTAGCGTCACCGATGTGAATGAACTGGCAGTCACCCCTGACCGGCGATCACCAAGCTGAGTCGTGACCACTGTCACCCCACATGCCCACAACCGCATCGAAAGCTTAAATTCCTGTGGATCAACGCTCATTGTAACAAATCCAGGGTTAGCGAGAATGAATACTGCGAACAAGCTGCCAAACAACAGGGAACAATACTGGCAAATAACAATCTAGCGCCGACAGGCTGCTGCCCCGCGCCAGAAAAACAGGATGACTATAGTATACGCAGACGACCGCGGCACTG
This sequence comes from Anaerolineae bacterium, assembly GCA_034435675.1. Classification (GTDB taxonomy): domain Bacteria; phylum Chloroflexota; class Anaerolineae; order Aggregatilineales; family Phototrophicaceae; genus DAOTWP01. The sequence goes on along the minus strand of DAOTWP010000172.1, from coordinate 25,474 downwards.
TCCACAGGTACAGAATCGCGTGGAGCAACATACTGAAATCGGCACCGGAAACGCTAGATCCCAAGCACTGCCGCCATGCGGGGAACCAGGTCGCTCAGGTCGCTCAGCCCAGCGGCAAATGCCGCTTTCGCACTGCCGATAATCAGGGTCGGCACATCATTTTCGGTATGGTGGCGGTGGCTGACATCTTCAAGATTACCGTGATCGCTGGTCAGAATCACCAACCCTTCGTCATCATCCCAGGCGTCCAACGCGCCCGCCATTACCCGGTCGAGGCGTTCCAGCAGGCGAACCCCCTCCTCAAGTGTCCCGCGATGCCCAACGACATCCGTAAACCAGTGGGAGAAAAAAGCGAAATCATAGCGCCGCGCAAGCTCTACCATTTTGACGCCCGCCTCGTACTCGCTGAATACCGGCGTATCGGTAAACCCCAGGTGTGTTCGCCAGCCCTCACCCGTCCAATCCTCACTGAGAGCATCCCCACTGTACAGTTGCTCAACAGTAAACAGGGGCAGCCCAGCGGAAAGCGGCGCTTGCTGAATACTGGTGGGCAGTGTTTTGCCACGCGCTATGTCCTGCAGCAGACGCGGCGGGTAAGCGTTAATCAGCGCCGCGGTTTTGCCTGCCGCCATAAGCCGCTTGTAGAAGTTATCTTCGTTAATCAGCATGCGGGTAGCTTCGTTCGGTTTGGGACCGTAGTGTTCGCCGATTAACTGCGGTACTTTGCGCCCGGTGAGAATCGCCGCCTGATTTGAGCCACTTTGCGGGCGTCCGGGCACACCCATACGCGGGTCAGTGGGCACAAAGATGGCGCGCGAGTTGTCCTGCCGCCCAATTCCAGCCAACCAGCGCTGTCCGTTGGTGAGCGCCATTAAAGCCGGCATGTGCGCTAACGCAAACGGATTGTTGGACAGATCAGCGCTGCCCAGCCCAATGCCATCCACAAAAATCATCAGGATGTGCGGTTGAGATCGTCGTATACTCATGATAGATCAGATGAGAAACGGATTGGTTTGACGCTCTCTGCCCAGCGTGGTCTGTGGACCATGCCCCGGCAGCGCCACAACATCATCACCCAACGGCAGCAACCTGTCAAAAATGGAGCGCATCAGGGTTTCATGATCTGCGCCCGGCAAGTCAGTGCGCCCCACACTGCCTTTGAACAGGGCATCGCCGCAGAAGACCACGTTTTGCGCACGCATGAAATAGCTGATGTGGTCGGGGGAGTGTCCCGGCGTGAACAGGGTTTCAAGGCGAATGCTGCCTAATTCGATCACTTCCCCCACATCCGCCAGCAGGCGATCCGGTTGCGCGGCTTCGGGGAACAACTCGCCCACAAAGCGCAGTCCAGTCTGCGGCAGGCGTTCCAGCATAGGCAGGCTGCTGCGATGCGTGATAAACGGCGCGCCGGTCAGCGCTTTGAGTTCCTTGCTGGCAAGCACATGATCAAAATGCGCATGAGTCGCCAGAATGAGCCGGATATTCCACCCGGCATCCTGCGCGGTTTTGAGCAGCAGCGGCGCATCAATAACGGGATCAATCAGCACTGCGTCATAAGTGACTGTATCGCCGATGAGGTAGCAGTTGGTTGCCGCCAACCCTAGATCGCGCAGCACGCGAATTTCGAGGGGACTCGTTTCGCTCATACTGTTGCCTCCGCAAGTTTAGCACGCCGCCAGAACAGTCCCCAAAGCATCCGCAGTTCCTCCATTTGCAGCAGCATTCCCGCCAGCAAGAATACAACCAACCCTGACACAGTTTCCACACCCACCTGTGCAATCGTAAATATTATTCCCCGATCGGCGAACCCCAGCGCTGTCCACAGGGTATTGACCAGTACAATCGCCACTGCCATAACCAGGCTGGCGGCAGTCGCTTTCAACACCGTTCCCACAAGCACATGCTCCTTGACACCATGCCAGCGCTGCCGCAGGATAGCCAGCAGCAGCCCGACCTCAAACATCACCCCAAGCGAGTTTGCCAGTGCCAGCCCACTGACATTACCATACGTCGGTTCAAACTGCACCGGCAGCAGCGGGTAGGTCAGGGCGTTGTAGGCGGCAGGCTGCACCACCTGTGTCACGCCGCTGAGCAGAACTGACAGCACAAGATTGATTGCTGCGCCGCCCAGCGCCGCCCAGAACGGTGTGAGGGTGTCTTTGTCCGCGTAGAAACTGCGCGCCACCACTTCTAATGCTGAATGCACAATCAGCCCGAGCGCAAAAGCGCGCAGTGTGCTGTAAACCCATGCAGAGGCAGAGGTATCGAATGCACCGCCTTCCAACAGGGAGATTAGCGACTGCCCAACAAACACCAGTCCAACCGAAGCGGGGATCGTCGCGGCAAGTATAAAACGCAGCGCGCCAGACATGGCATCGCGTTTGCCGCTTTCATCACCCTGTTCGCTCAGTGCTGCCAGCGTGGGGAAGATCACCACGCCCATCGCCGTGCCCAGCAGCGTTTGCGGAATCTGCATCAGCCGCCAGCCCCAGTCCAGCGCACTGATCGCGCCCGCCCCCAGCCGTGAGGCAATATTGTTCATGATGATGAAATTCAGGCTGAACACCCCCAGCCCACCAACACGGGGAATCATCAAGCGAATGACTTTCCACAGCATGGGATCGTCAAAACCCCAGCGGGGCGTCCAGCGTACGCGGAAATGGATCAATCCGGGCACTTGAATCCCCAGATGCAGTGCTGCGCCTAGTACAGCCCCCATAGCGATCCCGTGAACCCCGAAAGAATCGAGCAGGAACACCACGCCAAACAGGATGCCGAGGTCAAACATAATCGGTGCCAGCGCGGGCAACAGGAAGTGATTGTGACTCTGCAAAATGCCCATCACAATGCCGCTGACAGAGAAAATCAGCGTACTCAGCAGCATAATGCGCATCAGTTCGGCGGTCTGCTGCACGCCCTGCGTATCAAAGCCCGGCGCAACAACAGTTTCTACCAGCCAGGGCGCAAGCACAAAGACCAGCACACTGATGACCAGCGTAGTTGTAAAGATCGTGTTGATTACATGGCTGGCAACACGCCAGGCGCCTGCCTGATCCTCGCGGGCAAGGAAGCCGGTAAAGATGGGAATAAACGCAGTTGCCAGCGCACCGCCTGCAATCAGCGTGAAGATCAGTTCCGGCACGCGGTTCGCGGCAACAAAGGTGTCCCACACCCGCCCGACGCCAAATGTGCGGGCAATGATGAAAGTTTGTAGCAGGCTGATTGCCTTTGCTGCGCCAAATGCCAGCATCACCACAAGTGTTGAACGGGCAATCTGGCGGTTGCGCTGGCGGTGATCGCCTTGCGGTGGAAGAGCTTGTGCTTCCATCGTCCTATACTCCATCCTGTTAAGGCAGTATGCCGGCAAGATTAAGCTGCTTGCCGGACAAAAGGATTAACGCCCTTGCTTACCCGATAGTGTCATTTTGTAGGTGAGCTAGCTGTTCAACCGGTTCAACCCCTCCTGCGCGGGGGCAAAATTCGGGTTACGGCGCAGCACGATCCGATAGGCGTTGACTGCCTGCTGGGTTTCGCCCCGTGCCTCAAACACGCGCCCCTGCCAGTAGTAGGTTTCTTCGACATAATCGGTGTTCGCCAGATTGATGTCCACCAGTGTCAACACATCGTCATAACGCCCGGCATAGAAGTATGCCTCAAACGGACCAAACTGATACCAGGTCATCCGCCAGGGCACACGATGCGCCCATGCCTCATCATATGCAGCTGCCGCAGAACTGTAGTACTGTCGCGCGGCGGCATCATCCCCAGCATTCATGGTATAGCGCCCCAGCAGGGTGAACGCCGTCCCGATGTTAAACCATGCATGGGGGTCAGCGGGGTTGGCGCGCGCCTCTGCCTGCGCCACCGCGAGGGCGTTTTCCGCCGCGCTGACCAGATCAACGCGACCACCGAGAATCTGCGCGACCAGCCCTTCGCGCGCAGGTTCGTAAATAACAATGAAGGTGCGACCAAAGTGCCGCCACCACGAGTCAACCGCATCATATGACTCGGTGATACCCTCGCCATGTTCGCCCGAACCGAGGAAACTATCGTAGATGTAAAAAACACGCTGGGCATCGTCATAACCGACGATGGTCTGATAATGTCCAATCCAGTCATAGCCTTCGGGTGCGTAGCCGCGTTCGACAATCACCGGGAAACCATTGGCAATAAACTGTTTGACCATCTCCAGATCGCCGCCGATGCGCGTGAGGGCGTTCACCCCGGTTTCGGAATTGACAAACGCGACCATTTCGCCGGGGCTGACGTTCTTGTCTTCGCTGTTCGGTTTGAGAACATCTGCCGCAAAGGTTTGGTCCCGCCGCCATCCGTAGTAGCTAAGCGCAATCGTCACGGTGGCAGGACCGCAGTTATTCCACGTTTGCTGCTCGTGAACGAAACCGGTCAGCAGCGCATAGCTGGGGCGGGCAGCCAGGTTAGAGGTTACACTTTGCGCCCCTACAGGAGCAGGGGTTGCTGCCATGGCGGGTGTCGCTGTTGGGGCTGTCGTTGGGGTGCTGGCAGGCAGCGCAGTCGTGGCTGTCGTTGCAGTAGGCGACGGCACCAGACCAACCGTTTCCGTGCTCTGCATGATTTCAGGCGTTTGCTCCCCTGGAACAGTCAGGGTTGGCAAAGGAGCCAGCAAATCAAGCGGCGACGTTCCGCCTTGGGTTGCCACGGGAAGGGTCGGGATCACACCACCTTCCGGGGTTGGCGGCAGAGAAGGCAGCAGCGCTTCCATAAACGGCAACCGGTTCACTACTGCTTCCTGCTGCCCGCGTGTCAGGACGTTGCGAAAAATCATCACCCCGGCAATCACACCGATCACCGTGAGCACAAACAAGACTACCAGTGACCATAATAGAAAACGCGGCGGTGGTTGCAACCCACCGTTGGCGTGTTCTGGCGCATTGTGAGGAAATTCGTTATGCACACCCATGAGAATCCAGTTCGTCTCCAACTACTGAGCACATTAGCCTAAGTGATAAACTACCCCACCGTCCAGACTTTTTTTGTAGTTTTACACACACGTGACCAAATTGCACGGGTGGAAACCACCGCTTGCCCTGCGCCCCAGCACCGCATGCCGCGTACTCATCCAACGCTGGACCGCACAGCGACACTGCACAAGCTCAAGCTGTACCCCTATGCGGCAGGCTGTTACAATGCCGGGCGCATTATCGCATCTGGATTCAGGAGTCTCCATGCGTAAGTATCGCAATCGCATTCTGCTTGGACTGGGTATTGCGCTGGCAGTTTATATTGTGCTGTTGATTGTCCTTGATAATCAGCAAGACCTGAGTACGGGCGACGTGTTACAGGCAATGCAGACATTCCCTGTGCATCTGTTGATTCCACTGGCGCTGCTCCAGCTATCCGCCGGGGTCTTCCGGTTTTTGGAGTGGCACTACTATCTGGGTGTGATTGATGCGCGGCGCAAAATCAGCCTGCTAGACAGCATTGTGCTGTTTGTGTCTGGCTTTACGCTGGTGATCAGTCCCGGCAAAATTGCCGAAGTACTCAAAGCGGTGATCCTGAAAATGAAGACCGGCACTCCCATTGCACGAAGCACGCCGGTAGTGCTGGCAGAACGCATCGTTGACGGTATCGCCGTGATTGTGATTATGGTTGCGGCAGTGCTGCTGGCGGGCGATCAACTGGACATTGGCAATTACCGCTGGCTGATTCTCTCTGCGGGCAGCGTGTTGGCAGCCGGTTTGATTATTGTGCAGATCCGACCTCTCGTCTACTTCTGCCTCGACATCCTCAAACATCTGCCCCTGATCCGCAGACTACATGGCTGGTTATTCGCCTTTTACGAAAGCAGTCGCGAAATCTTCAGCCTGCGCCATGTGATCCCCACCAGTTTTCTAGGCGTTGGGGTCTACCTGTCAACCGTGTTCAGTTTTGTGATCGTCGCCCGCGGTTTCGGCGTTGAGATTAACACACTGTCCTTTCTGCAAATCATGTTCATTACAGGAGTAGCCTCAGCCGTCGGCGCATTGAGCCTGATCCCAAACGGCGCAGGCGCTACTGAGATCAGTAACACCGTGCTGCTGATTTCGCTGGTAGGCATGCCACCGGCAAGCGCGGCGGCAGCAGCCATTGTCCAGGACTTTTTCAGCAAATGGTTTCGCGTACTCGTCGGGCTGGGAACGGCGTTCGTTTTCCACAAGCGCCTGTTCCCGCAGGAGCTTGAAGCGGAGCTGGCGACACTGGAACATCGCAGCCCGCAGCCGGTGGACAACAGCGCGCTCTCAACGGTGCCCGTTGAATGATAGGCGCAGATCAGGGGGATGCAGCGCCCGCGGCGGTGTGCGCTGCTGTCAGCGCAGTGCCCCCGATGCGCGCCGCGAGTGCAAAGTCAGCGCTGTTTTCAAGAATTACGGCGGTAGCAAATCCCGTGCCATCCGGGAGCGTGGCAAAACCGATGAACCATGCCTGCGTGGATTCGCCCGAATAGGCGACTGCGACCTGACCGCCAATGTCCAGACCGGGCTGCTGCGCGGCAGATGCACTGCCGGTGGCGACATTCTCGCGCAGCACGCTCTGTACCTGTAAAGACGTTACTCCGGTCATCACCGCTGCCGACGGCAGCGTGCGGCGGGCAGACATCCAGTCGGTTGTTCCGGGGGCACGGGTCGCCCTGAGTATGATCGGTTGGGGGGCATTGCCACCATTGATCGGCGCAGCGACCAGCAGCGCCATTTCCAGTGGTGTGACGGTAATCGTGCCCTGCCCAACTACATTCGGTAAAAAGTTCTCCTCGGTCAGCGTAACATCCACATTCGGCTGCAAAACCGCTGCGGCTTCGGGTGTGACGGGCAACGCAGCCGGCGCAGCGGCGGTTGGGGTAGCCTCAGGAAGCGGCGGTTCGACAACGAAACCCGGCAGCGTTGGCGGACGATCCAACCGAAAAGCAACATACTGCGCCTGCACAGCGTCCACGCCCTGTTCCTGCGCCAGCATGACGAAAGCCTGCGGGCAGCCCGCCAGAAAGGCGTCACGAAGGGTCAGCGCGGTATCTGCGGTCGGCGTCAGGCAGGCTACTTCGACATCTTCCACAAGCACCGGCGCAGTCGCAGCGTCATACAGGCGGTTCGGTGGCTGATTGCTGCTGATGGCAAGGCTCAGCAGTGGCAGTTGCAGCAGCGCGCCTGGCTGGTAGCCGCCCTGCAATGCCCGGTTGAAAAAAGGCTTGCCAGCATCCGCCACCAGCATCTCCCAATCACGTTCAAGCGTATTGGGATCGACACCGGGCTGGCTGAGCAGAGTCAGCACCTCACCGCCGGGTACTGCAATCACGACAACAGCGCCATGTTGATTGCCCATTGCCGCCGCGACCTGGGTCTGCACGCTGAGGTCAAGCGTTAGCTGCACATCGGATCCCTGCTGCGGCAGGTGCAGAATGTCGCGATCGAAGTAACTGCTCAGCGTTTCCGGTTCGCGGTCACCGCGCAACAAGGAGTCATATGCTGACTCCGCGCCGCTCACTCCGTAGACCAGACTATAGTAGCCTACCGCACTGAAGGCGGCGGGATACGGATAACAGCGAAACAGATCAGCCACATTAAACAGATCCAGCGCAAGGTACGGTTCGCATTCGGGCGGAAACGATGCCTCGCGGGGGAAGGTGACAGCCAGCAAACGATCATTACGATCATAGATGCTGCCGCGCTGAATGGAAGCTTCTTCGATCACCAGACGGGGATTATCTTCTCGCTGCAGCACACTTTCAGCGCCAAACACTGCCCAGCGCGCCGCCGCGAGGACAATTACAAAGAAGCTGATCAACAGACCAAACAAAAGACGGTTGATTTCGCGCGTGAACTGCATCTCAGGTATTCTCAGCAGATAACCGCAGCAGCAGCCCGGCAAGTACAAAACTGATCACCAACGAACTGCCGCCATAACTGAGGTACGGCAGCGTAACCCCGGTCAGCGGCAGCACCCGCAGCACGCCGCCCATGATTAACAGTGCCTGCACCCCCAGCAGCAAGCTGAGACCGACAGCGAGCAGCGCGTTAAACGGGCGACCCGACTGGAGGGTTGCCGTGCGCATCGCGCGCATGACCAGCACGGCAAACACACCTACAACGACCACCACGCCCAGCAACCCCCATTCCTCCGCCAGCGCTGCGAAGACAAAATCGGAATGAACCACCGGAATAAATCCCGGCGCACCCTGCCCAATGCCCTGGCCGAAAGTACCCCCAGCGGCAAATGCCATCAGGCTTTGCACAATCTGATAGGCGCGCCCATCTGCCTCGGGCCAGGGATTCAGCCAGATGTCAATGCGCAGCTGCACCACGTCAAACAGAAAGTAGGCGGCAATCCCAGCAATCACCACCAGCACAGCTGCGCTAAATAGGATTACGGCGTTCCCGCTGGCTAGATAAAGCAGCAGCATGAACACGACAAAGAAAAGGATTGCCGTGCCCAGATCGCGCTGCCAGACGAGGATCACCGCTGTAAGCCCCCACATCAGCAGAATGGGACCCAGAATGCGGGGCGACATAGACAGAAAGCGGGGTTGGTCGATCAGACCTTCGGCACGCATAATCGGGTACTGCTCGGCGAGATAACTGGCGAGGAACGCCACCAGTACAATCTTCAGCAGTTCCGAGGGCTGAAAGAAGAAACCCGCTATGCCCAGCCATAACTGCGGCGCACCCAATTCGCCTGTGGGGTCAGAAGGGTTGCTGCCCAGCAGAATAGTACTAACAAGCAGCGCCAACCCGCCAAAGAGCAGGGTGTAGCGATAGGTGCGCAGCCAGCGCAGGGGCTGAGGCAAGCACGCTACTAGCAGCAGCGCAGCATTGGCAAGCGCCAACCACAGCACCTGCCGCAACGCGAACGCTGGAATCAAACGCTCAACAATGACCAACCCCCAGCCGCTTAGAAACAGGATCAACGGGAAAATCAGCGGATCATGATGCGGTAGCCAGCGGTTCATCACTTCGCTGCCGATCATGGCGCATAGTGTCCAGACTGCCGGAATGAGCCAGATGCCTACGGTGCTTTCGTGAGACGGATTGCTGGCAAGTGCCAGCGTGCTGACCCATACGAATACACCCCCCAGCAGCAGCAGCCCGCGTTCTGTGTGCAGGTTCGGCACAATATCCAACCGGCTCAGTTCCTGTGAAAGCCAGAAATCCGCCATGAACTGCGATCAGCCCATCCCCAGGGCGCGCCCAACAATTGGCTTGAGCTGCGCCAGTTTTTCGGGCGGCATGGCATCGCGTGCGGTGATGAAGGCATAATCCAGCGCCGTGTGACACGCCCAGACTGCTGCCGCGTCGAGCATTTCGACAGCATTGGCGACTGCCGCCTGGGCAATTTGCAGGTTGTGATTGAGCGTTCTAATAACCATCTCGACGTTGACCGGCTCTTCGTGCCAGACATCGTAATCGGTGACATGCGCCATGATGGCATAGGCAATTTCGGCTTCGCGCGCAAGAAAGGCTTCGGGCGCATTGGTCATGCCGATGATACTGCACCCCCACTGGCGGTAAATGTTGCTTTCGCCCCGTGTGCTAAAGCGCGGACCTTCAATCACCACAAGATTGCCACCTTTATGGACGACTGCGCCTTCAACGCGGCGAGTTGCATCATAAAGCACCTGCGCGAGTTCGGTACTGAACGGGTCGGCAACCCCAATATGACCAACAACCCCTTCCGTAAAAAAGCTGCGTCCGCCGCGTTCGCTTTTGGTATTGTCGTAAATCTGGTCAGGAATGATGATATGTCCTGGCGCATAATCCTCGCGAAGCGACCCGCAGGCATTCACCGAAAGGATAAAACGCACGCCGAGGCTCTTAAGTGCGTAGATATTGGCGCGATATGGCACTGTCGAGGGGCTGTAGCTATGCCCTGCGCCGTGTCGCGGCAGAAAAGCAACCCGCTTACCACGTAGCGTGCCAATCACAATATCAGCGCTGGGTGCGCCAAACGGTGTCTCTACCTGATGCACAGTCTTATCTGTGATTTCCGGCATCTCATACAGACCGGAACCGCCAATTACACCAATTGCTGCTGTTTCTGCCATCCTGTCCATTCCCAGAGTGCCCTGCTGCTTACAGAGTCGCTTGAATTGTACCGCCGTCCACTGCCAGCGCGATGCCGGTGATAAACCCGGCAGCAGGCGAACAGAGAAATACCGCAGCATTGGCAAATTCCTCAGGTTTACCCATGCGCCCCAGCGGAATGCTGGCGGTTGCTTTGTGACGCTCCTCTTCTGCCGTCGTGCCAAACTTCTCTGCTCTGCCCTGCATCAATTCACCAATCCGTTCGGTGTCGGTCATCCCCGGCATAATGCTGTTGACGCGAATCCCCTCCGAACCCAGTTCCAGGGCAAGCGTCTTCGTCAACCCCACTACCGCAGGGCGCACCGCATTGGAGAGGGTCAGGTTGATGACTGGCTGTTTGACCGCAGAGGACGTAATCGCCAGCACAGATGGGCGGGTAGAACCACGCAAATACGGCAGTGCCGCTTGAATTAGGCTCACCGTGCTGAACAGCAGCAAATCGACTGCATCCTGCCATGCCGCAATGCCATGAAAATCATCGAACGTACCCGACGGCGGTCCGCCCGAATTTGCGACGAGAATATCCAGCCCGCCGAGCATCTCGACAGCCTGCTGCACCAGACGAGTCGCGGCGGCAGGTTCTTTGATGTCGGCAGCAATGGTGTAAATAGGGTTATCGCTTTCGCGATTGATCGCTGCTGCGGTATCCTGCAAGGTATCGAGGCGGCGACTGTTGATAACCAGATGTGCTCCTTCGAGGCTAAAACGCCGGGCAACCGCTGCGCCCAGCCCACGACTTGCCGCTGTCACCAGCACCCTTGCACCCTGTAGTCCTAAATCCATCGCCTGCTATTCCAGTTCTACCCGGTACTTCACACTGCCAATGCCGACAACATCACCATCGGTAATGACCACCGGATGATCAATCTGCACATCATTCAACATCGTCCCGTTGCGACTGCGGCGGTCTTCCAGCCACCACTGCCCATTGCGGAGGGCAATCAGCGCATGTTCACTACTGGCAAAGGGTTCATGAATCTGGATCGTATTCGTGGGGGCGCGTCCCAGACTTGTGAGGCGCAAAAGGGGATGAATTTCCCCTGAAGGCATGTACACACCATCGACTTCATGCAGCCTGACAAGCTGTCCAAAGGTACGACGGTTGATCTGCACCTCAGCAACAGCACTGCGGTAATCGCGCCAGATGACGACTATCAAGACAAGCAGCAGCACGATAAGCAACGCGCCGGAAGCAGCGCGCAGCAGCAGCAAAAACAACTCGGTCGTCATCGGCGACTCTGGCACTCACTCTTGAGCTGGAGGTTCGTAAGTCTCAATGGTATCAGTTGGAACCACACGCGCATCATTTGGCGCTTCATCTTCCAGATAAATCAAGCGGGTACGCCCAATGCGGATGGTATCACCGGGCTGCAAACGATGCTCTGTAACCCGAACGTCGTTGACAAATGTACCGCTGCGGCTGTTCGCATCAAACAGGGTATACACTCCAAAACGCAGACGAAGCTGAACATGATGACGCGAAGCAGATGCATCTTCCAGAATCACGTCGTTATTGTGCGCTCTGCCGATGTTGACGATTTCTTTCGCCAGCTTAATGATTCGCCCGCCAATCAACAGCTGTGGATTTTTGGGGGCGTGGCGTTCACCCGGAATGACAATGGGCTGAAGCACTTCGGTGTGCGTCTGCTGCTGGGCGCTGTGTGCTGCATGGACGATTACCTTGCCGAGATCCAGCGTATTATCTGCCAGCAAAAGCACTGTAGGTTCATTTCGCAGCCGATACCCGGCATGAGTCACCAATTCGACAATGTGCTGGCTGAGAATGTTGGACAGTTCAGGAGTCGCATTGAGCAGCTGCTGCTGCACAGTGCCGTTGAGCGTAATGGTGTATTGATCCGGCGCGAGTGGGCGCGGATCCTGCCCCTGCGCAAAATCAACATGGTCTTCCATAGCGCGGGCAACCTGTAAGGCAATATCCTGTGCCCGTATGCGCCTGCCAAAGAAAGTGGCAAATGCACCTTCCACCAGGCGTTCTAACTGCGACTCGAAACGTGCGATATGTCGTTCGTTCATATCCGGCATTATAGCCCAGCCTATCACCAGCGACAATTACAAAACTCACTACGCAAGCCGAATGAATGCGGACACTCGCGATATGCATACCGGGTTGAATCAATAGTGACGCACAAGAAACACTCGTACGTCACTGGATGTTGTTGAAACAGGTTGCCAGTGTATTCCCTATGGGAACACACAGTTAGGATGCTTACTGCGGCAGGAAAGATGACCAGTTATCGTAGATGGTGAACTTGCCCTCGCGCTCGGTTTGCAGCCAGTTATCCAGCGCACGCTGGCGCGCGCTTTCCAGTTCGCTTTCGGACAGATCGCGCTCCTCAAAAGCACGCACCTGAATAATATGGAAACCGAACTGCGATTGAACCGGACCGACCAGTTGTCCGACCTGCGCGCTGCGAATGGCTTCCGCGAAGGCGCGATCATACTGTGTCGTGAACTCGCCGACAGGGGACCAGCCCAGATCACCGCCGCGCGCAGCCGAACCACCATCCTGTCCAGGTGTGCCACTGTCCAGCGAGGTAGCGATTGCCATGCCCGCAAACGATTCGCCAGCTTGCAATGCTGCAAGGACGTTGTTGGCTTCTTCCTCTGTATTGACCAAAATATGCCGCACATTGGCATAAAGCGTGGTCGGTGCAACGGGCACAACTATGCCTTGCACTTTCTCGCGCAGTGCAAGAATTTCGAAATACCTGTCTATCGTCTCGTCGCTGACGGAAGCCTGCGCGCGCAGCGCAGAGTAGAAATTATCAAGATTGGTGTTGTAGCGTTCAGCAATATCGGTTGCACTCAACGTTGGCGTAGGTCCAATCGTCGGGACAATCGACAATGGATCAACTGTCGCCTCGCCGGTTGCCTCAGCTGTCGCCTCAACAGTGCCTTCGGGCGTCGGCATCAGCGTAGGAGTAGGCGTAAACAACGGTGTGGGCGTCAGCGTCGGCGGCACAAACGGTGTGGGGCTAGTGGTCGGTGTTGGGGTGGGTGTGGGCGGTTGACCAGCGGTTGCCGGATCATAATTGAAGTATTTCGCCCGATAGGCATCCACTTCGGCATCGGCAACAAAAATCCCCTGCGCCGCAGCAGTGTCACGCACAAGTTGGTCATCAACCATATCATTCAGCACGCGGTTACCCAGCAGGGTTGGGTCTTGCAGTTCTTGGATATAGGTGCTGTAGGGGGGTTGAGAGAAAAGGAACTGGTTAATCTGATCCGACGGGAATCCTAGCTGCTGCAAAAATGCCACCTGATTATTAACTTCCTGTGTAATCAGCACCTGCTCAAGGCGAACGCGCTCCCGGAACTGCGCCACAGTGATCGCATTACCATTGACGACAGCCACAGCCTGATTAGGAATAATGACTTGATCTACTAAAAATGCAATCGCCAGTGCCACGACGAGAACCACTGTGACAATGGACGTACCCAACACGACATAGCGCTGGATTTGCGCCTCGCGCTCCGCCCTGGAGCGAAACTCGCGGGTGGGTGTGGGGGCTGACTTACGGATCCCCTTTGCCTCTGCCTGCTTCCCTTCGCTGGCAGACGAGACCGACTTACGCTGTTTGGGCTTGGGCTGCCCGGTGGTCTGGCTCTTCTTTGACATACGTTATGCTCCTCAGTGCGCTGGCAAAGTGTACCGCAAATGGTCACCCATTGCACAGCGCTGGCATTCCACAGGGTTACATAAATCAGGGCATAGCTCCGTTGCCGTCACTATGCCCCGCTGTAGTTCAGAGGCGTGCTACTCGTACCGAATCGCTTAGCTGTCGGTCGAGGAAACAAACGGCAGCAAAGCAAGATGCCGTGCCCGCTTGACTTCTACGGCAAGCTGGCGCTGGCAGCGTGCGCATACCTGAGTCTGGCGGCGTGGCTTGATTTTGCCCGTTTCGGTAATGTAGCGTCTCAGGCTCTCGAAATCCTTATAGTCGAAACAGCGACCTTCGGGGCAGTACTGGGTGCGCTTGCGGCGACCACGTCTGCCGCCACCGCGCCGTCCACCTTCAGACTCATTATCTTCCGGTTCTACATCGCGTTCACGCGGGTTATTACGATTGCTCACAGGTCAACAACTCCTGAATGATTGCTCTAGAATGCGTAATCGTCATGTTGTTCGTCGTCATCAACGAAATCAATATCGTGGCTGGCGTGGTTACGGCGTTCACCCAGCAAGATCATCTCGCTGGCGACCAGCTCAGTGCGGAAATGCTTCTTGCCACGTTCGTCTTCCCACCCACGGGTCTGCAAGCGCCCTTCGACATACACCTGCTGGCTTTTCGTCAGGTGCGCCTTGCAAATTTCCGCCAGATTCCCCCAAGCCACAACGTTAAACCATTCGGTTTCTTCGCGGCGTTCACCTTCAGCAGAAGTCCATGTCCGGCTGGTCGCAACGCTGAAACTTGTCACAGGGCGTCCGCTGGGGGTATACCGCATTTCTGGCTCCCGCCCAACGTAACCAATTATCATTACCTTGTTCAGCCCGCGTCCCATAGCGCTTCGACTTCCTGACTTTTATCGTGCGATCCAGCGCCCGCTACAACCCGGTTCAACAACCATGTGGCAGTGCTGGTCTCTTATCAACCTTCTGCACGCACAATTAGGTACCGCAGCACCGTACTGGCAAGGCGCAGGTTCTGTTCCAGTTCTTGCAGATGTTCAGGCTCTATCTGGGAGTAAAGAAACACATAGAAGCCCTCACGCTGGCGGTCAATTTCGTATGCCAGTTTTCGGCGTCCCCAGCGGTCAATTCTGACCACCTGCCCCATCTCATCTTCTTCGATCCAGTTCTTGATCTGTTCAATGGAGTCGTTAATGGCGTCATCGCTGGATTCCAGCCGCACCACGACACCAACTTCATAATCGCGTCTCATGGGGATAAACTACAATCTCCTTTCCATGGGATTGCCCCCTTATGCACGAGCGTGGATTGGGAGCGGAAAGCAACACTATCAGGTAAATTAGCGTGCGCAATCGTAATGGATACGACGGTTTTTGGCAATGGCTAATTCAGGGTGTCTGGTAGCCCGGCAGGACTGCCTGTTGCTGCACCAACGCCAACCGCGCACTGATCAACGCAAGCGACACCGTTAACCAGAACAGGGTAACCGGCGACTGAAAATCTAACCGGAAAAAGTACATATCCAGAATGCTGGTGGTCAGCACCGCCAGCAAACCGGCATAATTCCCCAGCAAAACAGCATCCAGTTCCGGTTGGTACCGAGCGACCTTCCATGCGCGGTAGCCATAGGCAAAAACCCCACCCATGGCGATGAGGAAGAACCCTAAGCCCACCAGTCCGATATGATTTGCCATGATCAGATACATGCTGGCGACCTGCGTATAAATGTCAATGTCGGGAACCCCGGTAAACCCAACGCCAAAAACCGGGTAGCGACTAATCAAGCGCAGCGAATCGCGGTATTCACCGACACGCATCTGAGTCGCCAGATCTGTCGCATACGTGCCATCCGAGAAGATGGCAAACGCATCGGCAAAACGAGCAACGTATTCCTGAGTTTGCGGCAGCAGCAGCAGCAGTGCCGCCCCCAGCGCCATCAACGGAATAAAACGCCGGTAACGCACAAAGGCGATGAAAAGCACCCCAGCGGCGAAACCGAGCATTGCCGCGCGCGAAAAAGTGAGTACCAGCGCCACGACGACGACCAGCAGCAGGGCATAGGTGAGCAGGCGAAACCGGAAGATGGGCTTGCGTGCAAAAACCTGCGGCGCAAGCATGGCGGCAAAAATCGCCAGCACACCCCCCAGCACATTGGGGTCAACCCATGTGCCAATCGCGCGTTCTGCCAGTTCGGAATTATCTTCAACGTAACGGATGACACCCCCGTTGGGGTAGCCAATGCGCGCCAGTGTGACCAGCAAACGTTCCGACACGTCATCCGGCAGGAAGTACAGCACCAGTGTAATCACTGTCTGCAAACCGACCAGCAAAAAGATGACCAGCATCAACCGCCGCAGTACCGCCGGTTCGCGCAGCAGATCAACCAGGATAAATGTCAGGCTGATGGCAAGCAGCGTTTCTGCAAACTGCCGCAGGATGTCCGGGCGCGGCGGGGCATATTGCAATCCCAGCGCAAAACTGAGGACGAACCAGAGAGCATAGGCTAGAATCAAGCCATGCACAGGCGTCAGATACAGCGTGCGACGTTTGCCTGTCATCCACAGCAGCAGATAAACCAGCACAAATACCGCCAGCGCGATATCAAGCAAGGTTGGCGTGAAGACAATTTTGACAGGTAGGGTTCCAAACGGCAGCAGCAACAGTACCGCAACAAAACCGTAAAGTGCGGCGCGCACATCCGTCAGGATATACAATCCTGCCAGCAGCCCCAACAATGCCCCTGCCGCCACCACAGGACCCAGCAGCGCGATCAACAGCCCCAGCCCACCGCCACCCAAGCCGATTGCCAGTCCGACACCGACTGCACGGGTACGCTGACTAGAGCCGCCAAACCAGTCTTGCAGAACATCAGCGGTTTGAATTTGCATAATTCCGCCCGAAGGAAACGGTCAATATCAGCACCAGTATAACGATGATGCTCCCGGTGAACAGACTCAGCACTGCACCAAGCCGGTAGGACAGCGGCTCATAGCGGGCTTCAACCGTGTGCTCACCCGCCGGAATCACTACTGCCATCAGTGCGCCATATGCGCGAAGGCTGCTGACCGGCTGACCATCCAGATACGCCTGCCAACCAGGATAATCCACCTGCGCCAGCGAGAGAATCGCCGGTGCAGGCGTGAAAACCTGCACTGCGAAATGCTCTGGCTCAAAGGTCGTGATCAATGCGCGGGCGTCGTCAGGGATGGCGGTCTGCGGCGCGATACCGGGATCAGCCGCTAGGATGACACTGTACCGCGGGGCAAAATCGGTCGCGAACAACCGTTCCCGCGCGGCGGCATCGTCAGGAATTACTTCAAAGTTATAGACCAAATGCGCGAACGGGCGCGCATCAAGCAGGCGGTGAAGATTCACCCCACCCCAGCGGTCAGTGCCACTGCCAACAATCTCCCACGGCACAGGCAGTTCTGCCCAATCAGTGTACACGTAGCGCACTGCGAACACTTCCCACGCACGCGGGTTGATATAATCACGAGCGATAATCTCGTGAGCGCTATCAAGAAACAACGGACTGATACCACGCAGATCCATAACGCCGTACAGACTGCCATAGTTGTCCGTCAGCCCGCGAAAGCCATCCACCCGGTAAACCCCATCACCGTCATTCAGGATAGGTGCCAGCAGCGCGGGAGCACTCAACGGATCCTGCGCGGGTAGTGGCATATAATTGCTGCTGTCCATGCTGATGCTGAACAGATCAAACACTAGGATAGAACCCACCAACGCCAGCAGTCGCAGCTTTCGGACATCTTGCAACGTAAACCAGATCACAGCCAGCAGACCGCCTGCCGTCAGCGTAGTGAGTGCAATCCGGCTGATTTCCCCAAATGCCTCCCCGCTGCCCAGCCAGCCTACGAAAACAAGCAGCAGCACCCCACCTGTCAGCAGTGCCAGCGCCAGCAGACCGCGTCGCAGTCCACGCAGCAGCGCAGCATCTCGCACAGCATTGAGCGTCAGCAGATGCGCCGCACCTATCCCGGCAAGAATTGTCAGGCTGCTGCTGACCAGATACGCCGCACGCTCCTGACCGCGAAAAAAGCTCAACCCTGGCAGCAGGTTGTACAGCGCATGGAATACCGGGCTGTTTGCCCCAAAGCTGAGCAGCAGCGCCAGCAGCGCTACCATGCCCCAGAAGAGGCTATCCGGCAACCGACGGGACAGCGCCAGCAGCGCAAAGACGACTCCGGCAAGCCCGACATAAAGCGGCGACCACAGGCTGACCACGGCGGGGAAAATCAATTGCAGCACATCCTGAAACGGAAAGCCATTCCCTTTGGCATCAAAGCCTAATCCAGCGCGCGTAGTGCGCAGCAGATATTCCGCGCCGGGCAGCAGTTGCACGGCGGCAAGCCCCACTGCAAGCAACCCAAACAGCGCGGCGCCACCAACAAAAACGCGCACTGACCAACGGCGCTGGTAGACGCGCCAACCCCAGTAAGCCACTAGCAGATACGTTAGGAAAAACGATGTTTGTGGGTGTCCTGCCAGCCAGGACATGCCCAGCGCGAACCCGGTCAGCAGCAGTCCATCCCAGCGCAACCGCCCTGTTCGGCTGGCTTCCAGCAGCCCCAGCACCGCCAGCGGCAGCCAGATACCGGCTTCCAGCACCGCCAGTTGCAGCGGCGGATAGCCCGAAGTCCAGCCACCATAGCCGGCGATAACCGCGGCGACAAACGCACCAAACACACTGGCATGGGGATCAGTGCTGTAACCCGTGGTCAAGCGGCGCACAAACAGGTACATCAGCAGCGAAAAGGCGAGGACATGTACCGTCATTTCCATCTGAAGCGCGTTGTACGTCCAACCGCCGCCGACTGCGCTCAAGCCAATGGTCAGCAGACGTGGCGGATAAAACACAGCCGCCTGGGTATCCGCGATGAAGGGCAGCCCACCGTTGTTATAAGGATTCCACAGTGGCACTGCTCCGCTGGCAACGCGCGTATACTGGTAGCCGCCAAATGCCACAAACTGCCCCGAAAAATCACCCGGCACCAGCATAACGCGGTCAGCGCTGCTAGGCGTAAACAACCGCCAGAAGAACAGCCACCACAGCGCCAGCAGCAGCAGCACTGCCAGTGTATCAGGGGTAGCAAACCGGCGCAGACGTTTCATTCCCCCGCCTCCGCAGTCAATGCAGACACTGGCAGCACCACACGCACGCGACTGAGAAAACCGATGTCATTCGCCATGCCCCCGTCGCGCGTCACAATCCGCAACCGGGGAAAACTGCCGCTGCCATCATCCTGGTACAGCCCGAAAGCAAGCTCATAATCACGTTCTGGTGGGGTATCCGGGGCAACCGTCAGCAAATGGCGATCCACGACAACTGCGCCCGCCTGCCATGTTGATGTTGGGGCGCTCCATCCGGCAGGCATGGCGTCAGAGGCGGCATAGCGGGTCAACGTTTGCGAGTCGAGTACCTGCACAAAGACCTTGTAATCGCGTTCAATCGGTTGCAGCCCGCGCCAGTACAGCGTTACCTCAATCGTGTCACCCGGCGCAGGGGTCAGATCACTGATTGCATAGCCGACCAATTCAAGCTCGCCAGCAAAATTAACATTAAGGGGGTTGGGTACATCCAGCGCAGTCTCACGCGGCACAAGCTGTACCTGCCCGACCAGCAGCGTATCGCTGCCATCCGCCAGCAGCAGCCGTTCGCCAGTCGGCAAGTTATACCACCCGATTACGACATCCAGCAGCATGGGCGCATAGGCGGCATCAGGCACCCAGACAGCAATCGGATTATGCCATGCGCGCCCCGGCAGCAGATCAGAAGTTGCCAGCGTTCCCCCGCCCGGATAGACATCACGCTGCGCGATAATCACACCGTCAGGAGTCCTCAGGTGAACAAAGATACTCCAGTCACGCACAAACGCCTGCTCAATCTGCCAGTCAACTGTTAAGAAGACATAATCTTCCGGCTGCACACTGGTGCTGCTGACTTCTGCTCGCTGCACTCCAACACTGCCGCCATCGCTGGCGGTGAACTGATTCACGGACTGGTCCTGCATAATCTGTTCCGGCAGGGCATACGCCGGGGCGACCATGACAAATGGCGCAGCCGCGGCGATCACCACAAACCAGCCTGCCACAGCGGCAGACAACAGCGGACGCCAGCGTGCAGCCAGCCACCATGTCAGCCCGACCACCATCCACACGGCAATCGAAGACAGCGCCCCAAACACCAGCCGCCCCTGGGACGCCGGGGTTTCCGCCGTCCAGCGTAAATAGGAAACGAACGTCACTAGCGACCACAACAGCGTAACCGCAGCCGGCAGCCAGCGAGCCAGAGACCAGCGCTGCCGTGCCAGCGTTGAAACCACAAAGACCAGCGCTCCCGCAAGCCCTATGCCACCGATAATGTTGAAGACGAGGTAGACCCATTCGGGCATAGGCACATTCACACCACCAAAGAATCCCCAATACGCCTGCGTAAAGCTGTGCCGTTCGCTCCACAACTGCGCCGCGTTCGCCGGGATAGCACGCCGCCCGACCATTTGCAAGAACATTGCCAATCCGCTGGGATCGCCGTACAACTGCCAGTTGCGCAGATACCACCACCCGGCAACAGCAATCGTGATGCCGCCGGAAATGACACTGCCAAGCACCAGCGGTTTCCAGTCACGCAGCCGGATTGTTACCACCAGCAGCGATAACGCCACGATTGGTATCAGAAAGCCAATATTCAGTTTTGCCAGCAGCCCTGCCCCGGTGACAATGCCCAGCAGGGCATAAAACCGCAGTTTCGGCACATGGCTCATTTTGAGCAGGCGCACGATCAGCAGCGTCAGCAGATTACCCAGCAGATTTGACAAATTATCGTTGTTGACCGATCCGCTGATAAACAGGAACATCGGCGTAAACGCCACCAGTGCCGCTGCTCCTAGCGCGATATAATGTTGATCTTCAAACAGCTCGCGCCCCAGCGCATAGGTGACCAGCACAGTGCCCATGCCCAGCAGCACAGAAAACAAGCGGGTGATCTGCACCGCCAGCACAGTACCCTGCCACGGGAACGCTTCTGCGCCTGGTTCGTGGACGATCATATTGGCGTTGCCATCAGGACGCACGATGCCAATATCGGCGTGCGGATTCTGCCGCCGCACGCGGTCCATGTCAGATGTATCAATCCAGCCTGTCAGCACAGCAGCAAGCATGTAATACAGCGGAGGCTGACTGCCTTCCTGCCGCCAGGAACCGGGATTCGTAGGGTCCTGCGGGGGCAAACTCAAGCCGTGATCTGCCAGATACTTCACCATCGGGTAATGCCACAGCTCGTCCGACGCTTCAAAGAGCGGTGTCGTCACGCTGTAGACAATCCCCAGCAGCAGATACGCTGCCAGAATGGCATAAAGGGTCCGGTGAGGGTGGGATAGGTGGGGTACGGCGTTGGTCAAGTACGCGCTCCGGTGATTTGCTCGTAAAATGCCAGCGTTTCGCTGGCAATCCGCGCCCAGTCAAATTCCGATTGAAGCAGACCCGCCCCCTGGCGCAGCACACGGAGTCGCTGTGGCTCTGCGGCAAGCTGCGCAATGGCCCTGGCAAGAGCGGCAGAGTCACCGGGCTGGACGAAAAACAGGTTTTCGCCATGCCGAAACAACTGAATTTCGGCTAGCGGCGCAGTGGTTAAAATCGCTGTGCTGTGGGCGATTGCTGCCATCAGGCTGCCGCGCCGGTAGGAAGCACCATCCAGAAAGGGCAGCACAACGAGGTCACTGGCGGCAAAATGGGCGCCGACTTCGGCATCATCCAGATAACCTGTCCAATAGGTCAATTCCTCCAATGCGAGTTCCGTGATTAGCCCGTCGATTTCTTCGGCATATTCTGCATTGGATGGATCACTGCTGCCGGTGCGCCCGCCAATCATCACCAGCCGCACAGACTGTCCGTTGTCGCGCAGCAGCGCCAGCGCGTGCAGCAGAGTTTCAATGCCCTTGCTGCGATTGATAAAACCAAAATGCGCCAGCAGAAAACATCCCGCACCAGCGCCCACTTTTTCGCGCCAAATAGAGCGCTCGAACCCGGCAGGCAGGGTAACGGCAATATTGCTGCCAATTGGAATCATGCGCACATTTACCATCCCGCGCACGCGCTGGTAATCCTCGTGGTTGGTGACAATCACGCCCTGCGACGTGCGAGCGAGTCGCATTACCACCCAATCGCGCAGCATTCCGGCTTTGGGAAACAGATAAGGATGGCGCAGGTCGTGGAAGGTCGTTACCACAGGTGTCTTGCGAATATAGCCCGGCAGAAAATGCACCCACGCGGACATATTGTAGGCAGCCGTTTGAAACTGTACGTTCAGTACATCAATGTCAAGATCAGCCGTCCAACGGCTCAACAGGCGCACCGCAGCGAGATTCCACTGGTCAACCTGATTGGTCAGCAAAATGCCGTGATCCCGGTTCTGTGCTTCACGACTGCTGAACACAAAGACGTCGTGCCCCTGCGCCACAAACTGGCGTGCGAGAATCTGGGCGAACGCACCAACCCCACCCTGCATTGGCGGGTATTCACCTGTGACCAGCCCAATGCGCATTATGTCACCTTCAACCCGGAGCGCACCACCTGCCAGTAGGCACGGATACGTTCATGCCGCAGCGCGCGCTTGTGCCCCAGCAGGCTCTTGGCGGCTTCCAGGCCAATCTGCCAGCAGTAATTGAACAACAGAAAAGCGCGCAGCACCTGCGCGAAGCCCCAACCATGATATTTGCGGAAATAGCGTAATTTGCTCTGCTGAAAATAGATGTGAGCGCGGGCGCGCACCTGCTCTGTACTCTTGCCCCCATGATGTGTGATCTGTGCGGTGCCCAGATAAACCACGCGCCACCCGGCAGCGCGGGCGCGGCGACACCAGTCCAGTTCCTCAGAATACATCACATAGGCTTCATCCAGACCGCCGATTTGCTCATAGACGCTGCGCCGCAGCATCAGCGCGGAACCCTGAACCCAGTCCACTTCCAGCACAGTTTCGTCTGGCACTGCGCTGATGTAAAAGCGTTCCAACATGCCGCGCGGCGCAAACGGCTGCAACCATGTACTCTCGAAGAATGCCAGCGCTCGTGTGGGAAAGCGCCTGCGGGTAGACTGCGTGCTGCCGTCGGTGTTCAGCGTATGCGGACCCACTATGCCGACATTTGGATGGGCATCGAGATAGGCAACCATCTGCGGCAGGGCATCGCCGATTACTGCCGTGTCCGGGTTCAGCAGCAGCACAAAGCGCCCGGAGGCGGCAGCTAAGCCAATGTTGTTGCCCCTCGTAAAACCGACATTCTCGGACTGTGCCAGCAGTTGTACCTGTGGATAGTGTTCACGCAGCAGGGCGACAGTATGGTCGCTGCTGCCAGAATCGATCACGATAATCTCAGCCGTTAACGCTTGCGCTGCGCCGCCTGCCGCAGTGCCTGCAACCACAACATTACCCGCCAGAATGCTATCCAGGCAAGCCGCCAGCAAATCGGCTACATTCCAACTCACGATAATGATTGACAAATCGGGCATTGGGGCTGTGTCCTCCGGTGCCAACCAGCGGCAAACATTTTACCAGCAGTTTACAGAAACCCGCAGACTAAACACACTTTGATTACATTTCTGCAAGACACTCAAAGCATGAATTCGATCAATACAAACAAGTGGAGGAACCACCATGCGTAAGAAACTCGCTCTCATCGTCCTGATTATCGTCGTGCTGACTGCCGGTGCAGGGATTATCAGCGCGCAATCTGCGCAGCCCGAAACACCTGGCGCACGCCCGATTGCCGGGCTGGTGCAGCTAATCCTGCAAATCACCGCAGAACAGACCGGTTTGTCCGAAACCGAAATCACTCAGCAGTTGCGCGATGGCGCAACACTGGCCGAAATCATCACTGCGAATGGTGCCAGCGTGGAAACTGTTGCCAGCGAAGTCGTCACCCGCGCCAGCGAGCAAATTGAGATCGCCGTTGCCGAGGGTCGTATCACCCGCGAACGTGCCGATGAGGCGCTTGCCAGTCTGCCCGACCTCGTTGACCGCATTCTCAACGGCGAATTTCGACTCGGTGATGCACGCAGTGAACGTGGTGAACGCCCAGCAGGCAGCATTATGCAGCAGGGGTTGCAGATTCTAATTGCGGCGACCGCCACAGAAACCGGAATGAGCGAACGCGAAATCCTGCAAGCCGTGCGCAGCGGGGCAACGCTGGCAGAGATTATCATTGAAAACGGGGGCAGCGTGGATGTCGTGATCGCCAGTGCAACCGCCACCGCGACAGAAATGATTAATCAGGCAGTGGATGAAGGCAGAATCACCCGCGAAGCAGGCGATGAAATGATCGCAGCGCTGGAGTCGACGTTCACCGAAATGGTCAACGGTGACCTGCGCCCCGGCGTTCCTGGTGACGGGCAGTGGCAGGGTATGGAACGTAACGTACTGCAACTGGCGGCAGAAATGACTGGGTTGAGTACGCAGGAAATCGTGCAGCAGGTACGCGATGGCGCAACGCTGGCGGACATTCTGACAGCCAATGGGGTTGACCCGAACGCCTTCATCGACAGCGCAGTCGCCCAATTTGGCGATCGGCTGGATCAGGCAGTTGCTAATGGACGTATCACGCAGGAACGCGCAGAAACCCTCAGCGCAGAATACCGCATGCGGCTCACGGACATCGTTTTCAACGGGCTGCCAGAACCGGCACGGCGTGGTGCAGGCGCATAACCACAGCCATGCCATGACCCCACGAATCGCCAGCAGGGCATCCCCTTCGCTGGCGGTTCGCTGTTTAGTCCAGTTGAAATAGGCGCTCGGCATTGGCGGTGGTCATTTGCCCCATTTCTGCAACTTCAAGACCTTTCACCGCAGCCAGACGTTCGACAATGTAGGGAATATAGGCAGGCTCATTGCGTCTCCCCCGGTAGGGTTCCGGCGTCAGAAAGGGACCATCAGTCTCAACGAGGATGCGCTCTGGCGGGGTCATCCGGGCAATCTCGCGCACATCTTCCGCCTTGCGGAAGGTGATTGGACCGGTGAAACCGAGATAAAACCCGGCTGCAAGTGCCCGTTCAGCAATCTCAGGTGCCGCGGAAAAGGAATGCAGGACCCCGGGGCGCAGCCGCATGGCGGGCGCAAGTGTCGGAACCCATGCCTCCAGCACACGCAGCACATCCTCACTGGCATCGCGATTGTGGATAATGACCGGCATCTGCCATGCCGCAGCCTGTGTTAGCTGCGCCTCGAATGCCGCGATTTGTTGTACAGCAGGGGATTTGTCCCAGTAGTAATCCAGCCCGATTTCTCCCACCGCGACCACTTTGGGATGGTCTTTCAGCAGGGTCAGAATGTCGAGATTATCCGGCGCAAACTGTGCGGTATCGTTTGGATGCCAGCCCACCGCGGCAAACACACCCGGATAGCGTTCCGCCAGCGCGATGGCTTCGTGGCAGGTCTGCGCATTGAGCGCGGGGATGATAATCCGCGTAACACCGGCGGCAGCAGCGCGTGCCACCACTTGCTCACGATCATCGTCATAGCGCTCGAAGTTGAGGTGACAGTGTGTATCAACCAGGGTCATGCTCAGGATGCCTCCGCAGCACGGTGGCGGCAGTCATCCAGCACATCACGCACGGTCTGCTCAAAGGGGATTTCCGGCTGCCAGCCTGTCGCATTGTGGAGCCGTGTGTACTCACCGCGAATCAGCGGTACATCTACCGGACGAAAACGAACGGGATCAACCCGTAC
>DAOTWP010000171.1:0-14842 GCA_034435675.1 Anaerolineae bacterium | reverse complement strand
AGACCCTCGCGCATTTTCAGCAGGCGAACATCCGTCTGAAGATCATCTCCGGCGATAACCCCCAGACCGTCAAAGCGCTGGCGCAGCAGGCAGGCTTTGACACCTCCGGCGGGGTGCTCAGCGGCGTGGATCTGGCAACTATGGACGACGCGGCATTTGCGGCACAGGCGCGGCAGGCGGCAATCTTCGGGCGCATCACACCGGACCAGAAGGAACGGTTGATAGATGTGTTGCAGGCATCCGGAGAATATGTGGCAATGGTTGGGGACGGGGTCAATGATGTGCTGTCACTGAAAAAGGCGCATGTAGGCATCGCCATGCAGAGTGGCAGCGCGGCAGCGCGCGGCGTGGCGGATATTGTGCTGCTCAAGGACAACTTCGGCGTACTGCCTGCTGCGTTTCTGGAAGGTCAGCGCATTGTCAATGGCATTGCGGACACCATGCGCCTGCTGCTCACCCGCACTGTCTCCGTGCTGCTGATTATCGCCGGAGTAGGCATCGTAGGGGGAAGCTTCCCCTTCCTGCCCACCCAGGACGCACTCAATGCACTGCTCGCTGCGGGCATTCCGCCGCTGCTGCTGGCGCTGTGGGCACAACCGGGCACGCGCGCACAGCCACTGCGTGCGGATGTCGCGCGCTTTGTCTTCCCTGCCGCACTCAGCATTACGCTTGTCGGTATCGGTGTCTACGTCGGCTACCTGACAACTGCCAATGTGATTGTCGCCCGCACCGCGCTGATCACCGTTGTCGTGTTGTGCGGCTGCACGCTGGTGTTGTTCACCGCGCCGCCAATAGGCTTTTTCGCCGTTTTGCTGCCGCCGCGCCGCGATTGGCGTGTTACGCTGATCGTGCCGGGCACGATTCTGCTGCTTGCCGTCGTGACCCTGGCGGAACCGCTGCGCGCATTCTTCACGCTTGCCCCGCTGGCAACTGCGGATTATGCGCTGCTGGCAGGCATCACGCTGGTCTGGCTGCTGCTGCTCCGCCTGATCTTTCGCTGGCAGCTCTACGAGCGGCTGCTGCGCTGAGCAGAGCAACAATGGACTGCACACACCCTGCTGCGGGGTATGCGCACACTTCGGACTGCGCTTAGTCGCCTGCGGGCTGCACCGCCGGGATAACCTTCACCTGCCGCCGGTCATTCCACAACAGCAGCTCGTGCAGAGAAAAAACCAGCACCGCGCCGATCATCAGAATCACCGGGATAATCTCCACCGGCATCTGCAAGCGTTCCAGCAGCACCCCGGAGAACCAGGGAACAAAGGCAATGCCCAACCCGGTCAGCCCCACCTGAAAGCCGATGGCATTCGGCGCATGACGCAGCCCTACACGCCCGGCAGTCTGCGCGATCAGCGTGGGGAACATCGGTGCCAGCGAGAAACCCAGCAGCAGCAGCCCTGCCAGCGTTATGCCTTCACCAAGGTTGAACAGAATCAGCGCCATGCCAACCAGCATCGCCACATTCGCCGTGCGCATCAACAAACGCAGCTGCACGCGATCCGCCAGCACACCGGAGACAATACGCCCAATCGTAAAACTTCCCCAGTACCAGCTTACCCACAGCCCCGCGACTTCCCCGGTCAGCCCGCGCCCGTCAGTCAGCAGCGTGTATGCCATCTGCCCCGTGCCGAACTCAACTCCGCCGTACAGGAAGAACAGCGTCAATCCCACCCACACCACAGGCACACGCAGCGATTCGCGTACAGGCGCGACCTGCACGGCATGAACTTCCTGTGTTTTGGTCGGCGCAATCGTCCAGTGCTTGTACGTCAGCGCGAACAACCCCGCCACCACCAGCCATAAAACGCCAATCAGCGCATACGAAAACTGCCAGGGCTGCCCAGTGGTAATCACCAGCCATGTCACCAGAGTCGGTCCAATGGTTGCCCCAATGCCAAAACAGGCATGCAGCCAGTTCAGCCGTCCCGCGCTGTAATTGACCGAGATAAAGTTGTTCATGCCCATATCAATCGCAAACGTACCCAGACTGAGCACAAATGCCAGCAGCAGCACCGGAATCCATAGCGGCAGCACGGCATGCCCAAACGCGCCCACCGCGCCAAACAGCGAACCCACTACCACCATCGCGCCAATACCAAACCGCCCGATGACCCGCCCACTGACAAACGCCATTACCAGCCCGCCGACGGTCCCGGCAAACAGCAGCACCCCAACAGAGTCGAGCGGCTCCCCAAAGGTTTCTTGCATCGAATTGCCGGGCACCCCTTGCCACGCAATATTCAGCAGCGTGGAACCCAGACCAATAACAATAAACGCCGCATAGGCGATGAGCAGCAAAGCCAGTTTGCGATTGAACATGATTCGTGAGTAATCCAGTCTGATGGACTCTAAGTACAACCAAGGAAATCTCGCGGGATTGTTTCCCGTAGGGGCGGGTCTGAGACCCGCGCCTGCATCCGACATTTTCAATGTGCTTGTACTTAGAACGCGAGGTAACTCATTTCATCATAACCTGTTCGTGCCGCAGGCTCAATAGTGCCATCCTAGCAGCGCGTATGCTCAGCGCGGCGCTGCCCGGCGCGGCTTGACGCTGACCTGCGTGACACTGCCACGCGGAATCACAAAGCGAAAGATGGTGCCGGCTTCAGCGCTGCTCTCCGCTTGAATACTGCCGCCATGCGCCTCTACAAACCCACGTGCAATCGCCAACCCCAACCCCGTACTGCGGTGTCCATCGTCAGACTGCGCCCGCGAAGTCTCCACCCGGTAAAAACTGTTGAAGATGTTCGGCAGGTGTTCGGGCGGAATGACCGCTCCGGTATTATGCACCTCCACCTCAATCTGCCGGTCACGCCGCCTCGCCGTCAGCGTGATAATACCCCCCTGCGGCGTGTAGCGCAGCGCGTTGTCCAGCAGGTTATACAACACACGCTGAATCTTGTCCGGTGCCATGCAAACCGGATCAACATCGTCTGCCATGCGCACGTTCAGACGCAGCCCGCGCTGCTCGGCACGCACGCGCACACTGCTCAATGTATCGGAGATCAGGTCACGCAGCGAATACACGTCTGTCTGCATCTCGACATGCCCGGCATCCAACTGCGCAAGCTGAAACAAATCATCAATCAGGTGGCTCAGGTTATCAACTTCGATCAGTGACTGGTTGATATAGCGCGTCATCGTCTGCGGGTCGTTCGCCACCCCGTCAGCAAGCGCCTCAAGCATCACCCGGATGGATGTCAGCGGTGTGCGCAAGTCATGCGATACCCCGGCAATCAGATCACGGCGCGTCTGCTCGACCATGCGCTTCTGCTCGTCAAGCTGCTGCAAGCGCTCCGCCATCCAGTTGAATGTGCGCGCAAAATCGGCAAGTTCATCCTTGCCGACCACCTCCAGCCGCGTTTCCAGCCGCCCCTGCGCCAGCGACTCCGCCGCACCAGAAAGCGCCCGAATGCGTATCACCAGCGCGCTGGCAACATACAGCCCAAAGCTTACCGACGTAATCCCTGCGAAAATCAGCAGCGCAGTTGTCAGGTAGAAGTCCTGCTCGTTGATAAACATCAACTGCGCCGTCACCCAGACATTCGGCAGCACCAGCAGCACGGTAATGATAATGCTGGTCAGCAGAGCACCACGCAGGCTGGAAAACCAGCGCACCATGCCCTGCTGATAGATCAGATATGCCAGCACAACAGTGGTAACGCCGCTGGCAGTCATGAACGTCACCAGCGAAGCAAGCTCATACTGCGCGAAATTCAGTGTCAGGCTGACAAACAGCACCGCCACGCCAAGCGCCAACCCAACGCCCAGCAGCAGCAGCAGCAGTGGACTCAGTTTATGCCCACGAATACGCATTACGCCTCAAACTTATACCCTACACCCCAGACGGTATGTATATAGGTCGGCTGCGCAGGATTCGGTTCGATCTTCTCGCGCAGTCGGTGAATATGCACGGTCACGGTGCTCTCATCCCCGAAAAACTCATACCCCCACACTTGATCCAGCAACTGCGTGCGGGTAAACACCTGCCGGGGATAACGTGCCATGAACCACAATAGTTCAAATTCCTTGGCGGTTAACACCACCGGTTCCCCCGCGCGTGTGACACTGCGCGTGCTCGGCTCAAGGCGCAGATCGTTGAACTCCAGCGCCGGTTGTGTTTCCAGCGCACCGGACTGCTGCTCAGTACTACTGCGCCGCAGCACCGCCCGCACCCGCATGACCAGTTCGCGCGGGCTGAACGGCTTGACCACATAATCATCCACACCCAGTTCAAACCCGGCAATCCGGTCATCTTCTGTCGTGCGCGCTGTAAGCATGATCACCGGCAGGTTGCGCACAATTGCCGCCCGCTGCTCATCAACCGGATCGTGCAGCGAACGCATCACCGAAAAACCATCCAGCCCCGGCAGCATCACATCCAGCAGCAGCAGATCAGGTGTATTCTGGTACAGCGCTTGCAGAGTACGGGGACCCGTATCCGCCTCAATCACCCGGTAGCCTTCACGTTCCAGATAACGCCGCACCACATCGCGCACGGTCATTTCATCGTCGGCAATCAACACCGTCTGTGGCTTGCTCATCGTGTTTTCCATCTCACCATTGTCCTCCAGCACTGCCACTCTGGACGCAGCCTATGCCGAATTCATTACACAGCGCTTATGCCGCGACTCATAAATCCCCGATAAAAACTTTACCCTGCTCCTGCCCATGCTGGAACACCGCTTCCAGTCCTTCATGCGTCGCCTCGGTGAAGTCCGCCCCACTCTGTGCCGGGTCAACCGCCGGGCGAATGATCCGAAACGGGGGCGTCTCCGGCACAACACCGGAACGGAACAGGTCACGATAAACCGGACCTGGATCCGCCGAGATTGCGATAACCTCATCATACCCCAGCGCCGCAACCTCCAGCGCGGGAATCGCGCAGGTATACGACGCATCCACATACGCGCCGCCCGCAATCGCGGCGGGCACATCCCACGCATGCAGCATCCGCGTCGAGGCATACATCACCGCGTCGAGATTCTCCGGCGTCAGCCGTAGTTCGGCGTCCGCCGCATGCGTGTCAAACAGGCGCAGCGCCAGATTCGCCCGCGCCCAGCTTGCATCGCCCTTTGCCGCCGCCAGCAGCAGTGTGCGCCCCAACCGCCGCGCGCCGCTGCCCTGCGTTTGCTCCTCTGCCTCCGGCGTAATTACGGCACTCGCCGGCACAAAAAAGCGCGGCATACCTGGATCGAACAGCGTCGCCCGCAGCGGCGCACCCCAGTCGCGCAGGATCGCAAACATGACATCGCTCATCCCCTTACCCGGCTGGCGCTTCAGATCAATCGACTCTTTCCAGTAATTAATGCCGGAGATATTGCTCTGCCCGATTGCCGCATACGCCGCCACCGTTGCCGAAGCCGATGTACCCGCGTAAGCATCGGCGCGCAATCCGGCACTTTCAAACGCGCTGAGTACCCCCTGAATAAACACCGTGCGAAACCCGCCTGACCCACAAACAATTGCCCTCTTCATCTTCCCCTCTGGCGTTGTCAGCAAACTTGCGCGATTATAGGTGTGGACACAACAATTCCACAGCCCTTACCATATAGACAATATCAGGTCATCCTATGCTGTCATTTGAACGCATGCACTACAAAGGCTGGAACAACTGCTTCCGGCTCTCTAACGGACAGATTGAGCTGCTGGTTACCGGCGATGTCGGCCCGCGCATCTTGCGATTCGGCTTCAGCGGCGAGCATAATGAATTCTGCGAATTCGAGGAATATCTGGGGTTAACCGGCGGTGACGAGTGGCGCATCTACGGCGGTCATCGTCTCTGGCACGCGCCAGAGATTTTCCCGCGCACCTATTACCCGGATAATGCCCCCATCAGTGTCGAGCAGCATGGCAGTGTAGTGCATGTGGATCAACCCACCGAACCCACAACGGGTATTCACAAGTCAATGGAAATCACGCTCAGCCCTGACCGCGCTCACGTACAGATTATCCACCGCCTGTGCAACGAGGGGCATTGGGAAGTGCGGCTCGCACCCTGGGCGCTCTCCGTCATGGCGCCCGGCGGCGTCGGCATCTTCCCGCACCCGCCAAAGGGCACACATGGGGAAAGCCTGCTCCCGTCAGGCAGCCTCGTCCTGTGGGCATACACAGACATGAGTGACCCGCGTTTCACATGGGGCGACCGCTATATCCTGCTGCGGCAGGATGCCACTCGCCCCGACCCGCTGAAAATCGGCATGACCGGTACGGCAGGCTGGGCGGCATACGCTAACCGTGACCACCTGTTCGTCAAAACATACCCGCCGCGCACCGCTGCCACCTACCCGGATATGGGCAGCGCCGTAGAAACCTTCACCAACAACCGCATGCTCGAAGTCGAAACGCTGGGACCGCTGGTTGAGCTTGCCCCCGGCGCAGCAGTCGAACACACCGAACAGTGGTATCTGTTTCGTGCTGTGCCCATGCCGTCCAGCGATGCCGATGTGATCGCACACATTCTGCCGTTGGTGCAAACGCTGCCACTTCAGCAGGGGCGATCGGGCGAATTCTAAAGCAGCGCTCAACCGCAGTGGGTATAATGCTCGACGGGACTATTTAAGGCGCAGCACGCGCAGGAAAACGACCAACCATGATGATGAGGCGGCTGATAGCGATGCTGGGTACTGCGGGGTTTGTCGCTGGTGTAATCGCCGCGCGCCGCCGCCCGCAGGAATACCCCACGCCAGAAGCACTGGTGACAGAACCCCCCGTTGACGCGCAGGTCCTCCGCCGCGATAACGGTGATCTGGAGCTTCAGTGGCGCGACCAGGCGCGTTCGGTGCGCATCTACGCGGGCACTACCCCCCAAACGATTGACCGCCAGACCGTACTGGCGCACGCCAGCGGAGTCGGCAGTGTCACGCTGCGCGGTCTTGACCCGTCCCGGCGCTACTATTTTGAACTGGCGTTTGATGGCGCGGCGCTGGATGGCGAACGCCTGCTGGTCGCAGAACGAGTCGTCCCGCTAGAAGGCGCGGTCAACTTCCGCGATCTGGGCGGCTACCGCACCGCGTCTGGGCAGCGTACACGCTGGGGTAGGCTCTTTCGTTCCGGCTCGCTCACCGGGTTGACCTCCGGCGATCACGAACGACTGGCAGCAATGGGCATTCGGCTGGTCTGCGACCTGCGCAGCAATGAGGAAATCCAGGAAGACCCGGACAACCTGCCTGAAACGCTGCCAATCCACTACACCCATCTGCCGGTCTTCAACCGCAGCGAACCGTCAAAAGCCAGCCAGCTTCGCGTGCTGCTGTTTG
This sequence comes from Anaerolineae bacterium, assembly GCA_034435675.1. Taxonomy (GTDB): domain Bacteria; phylum Chloroflexota; class Anaerolineae; order Aggregatilineales; family Phototrophicaceae; genus DAOTWP01. The sequence continues at coordinate 7,583 of DAOTWP010000171.1, read as the reverse complement.
ACAAAAAACAGCTTGAAGCGGTGATGCTCAACACGTATACCCGCGTGCTGATTGACGACAACGCCGCGCTCTTCGGCACAGTGCTGCGCCAGTTGGCGAACGAACGCAGCCTGCCCGCGGTGATTCACTGCACCGCTGGAAAGGATCGCGCGGGCGTCACCAGCGCGCTGGTGCTCGCACTGTTGGACGTACCCGAAGCAGTTATTCTGGCGGATTACACGCTCAGCAATCGATACTACTTCAGCTTCCGCCAGTATGCGGCAAAAGTCGTCAAACCATTTGCTGTCTTCGGCGTCCGTCCTGATGACCTCTACCCGCTGCTGGTCGCCAATCCGGCAAATCTACAGGCAACCTTTGACTATATCCGTCAGCACTACGGTTCTGTGCGTGCCTATCTGCGCGATATGGCAGGCATAGACGATGCGTTGGTCGAACAAGTGCGGCGCAATTTGCTGGAAGCCTGAAGGCACGTCAGGTAGCTACGGCAGCGTATCGCACGCCCCCTCCAGCCGCACATAACTCTCCAACACGTAGCCGGTCACGCCCGTCCCGTCTGCCAATATAGCCTCTACCTCCAGCCAACCATCAGCACGGCGCGTCAGTGGGCGCACACTGCCCCCTGCCGCAATCGTGGCGACTACATCTGCGCCCATAAATGCCGCGCTATACACCGGCAGGTCAACCCCGATAAGGTTTACCGCGAGACACTCCGCGATGTCATTCGTCACCACCGCTGTTGACGTATAGGTAGGCGATGGCAGCGGAATCTGTTCGCAATTCTCACCGCGCAGCTCAATGTCCGTGAAATAAACCCACCCTGTTGTGCCGATCCCGGGATTGACGACGAAATACCAGCCCGAATTATCAGTCACGATTACATTCCACCACTCCCCAGGCAGTAGTGTCGCAATAACCTCAATCCCGGCGGCAGTCGCATAAACACTTCCGGACAGTCCATTGGCGGCGGTCGCCTGACACTGCCCCGCCGCCGGCGAAATGCGCAGTCCGGGTGTTGGATCTACGGGCAGCAGCGCAGACTCCACCTGCAGGGTGGGCAGAATATCGCCCGTTCCGCCACCGCCATAAGGCAGGGCGGTGCTGGTTGGCGGCGGTACTACCGTCCTGGTGGGCAGCGCGGTTGCGCCGTAATGGGCTGTGCTGGTCGGGGGCAGGGTCGCTGTGGCAACGGGCATGATTCCCAGATCACCAGCGCCCGTCACGGTAGCCGCTGGTGCATCAGCAGTTCCGGGTGGTTGTTCATCCGCCCCAGCGCCGTCATTTGCCTGCACTGCCACCGCCACTTCAAGTGTCGGGGCGCCGCCCCGCATCAGCAGCAGCACCGCCCCGACGATCACTACTGCCGCCGCCGCCGCCACCAGCGTCACGGGCATGGGCACGCGCGCAGGGGACTGCCGCCGTTCCTGACGGCGCTTTTGCTCGCCGGCAACCCGCTTGCCCGCAAGCAGCGTCGGCGCAGCAATTGACGGTCTGCCAGCGGTCACACCTGCTGCCACCCGCGCCCGAATTTCCGGCGCAAGCGGCGGCAAACCCTTGCTCCACTGCTGCCCCGCATCATGTACCACCGCCGCCACCGTGCGCCATTCTTCCAGCGTCTGGCGGCATATTTCGCAGCCAGACGCATGACGCTCAAAAGCAAGACGTTCATCCGGTAGCAGCAGTCCCACCAGATACAGCGGAACGGCTTCTTCCCACTTATTGTGCATGTGAGGTCTCCCCCATCATCTGTAACATCCGGCGCAGTGCTTCTTTTGCCCGGTGCAAACGGCTTTTCACCGTCCCCACAGTAATACCCAGCACCTCGGCAACCTCTGCACCACTTAGCTGCTGATAAAATATTAGCGTCAGAATCTCACGATGATGTCCCGGCAGCTTATCCAGCGCGGCACGCAGCAGCTCATACTGCGATTTGCGTGCCAGCCGTTCCAGCGGTTCGGTATCGCCACTCTGTGCCTCTGGCGTGTCTTCCAGGGCAACAAAGTTGGGCAGCTTGCGGCGCTGGGCGTTCAGCGCCCGATTGCGCGCAATCACCAGCAGCCAGGTATGCACTTTGCTGTCCCCACGAAATGTGCCCGCATGATCCCAGACTGCCAGCATCACATCTTGCAGCACTTCTTCGGCAAGCTGTCGATTGCCCGTGTACGCGGTCAAATAGCTCAAAATCCTCGGTCCATACTGCGCATATAGCGCATCCAAAGCATAGGCATCACCGGCGGCAATCGACTGAATCAATCCGATATCAGGATCATCGCCGGCGTGCCGCCCGATCAGTTTACGCTCCGCCATTGTGCCTCCAAGCCTCTCTATGCGTGTAGACACGCCCCCGTTGGCTTCCGGTTCCAATTCTCAACATCCTGGTCTTCATCGCTCTTGTGCACTTTATAACCATCCCACCTGCGAAATCTCTTGGTCATATTGCACCAGTCAGATTGTGGTATAGTCGGCAACCGTCGAGATCTCTGTGCTGCTGCTGCACATAAAGATACGAATAACAAGGTCAGGGCGGTGCAGCATTCCCGGCTTTTGTTTCAAAGCCTGTAGCGCCGTTGTGTTCCGCCTGACTGCAGGGCAAACTTGTAAGGCGGTATCAACACTGGCTGTTTTGCTCGATACATAACCCGACCTAAACCGGCAAAGTCAGGGATTCATGCTTACACTTATCAATCGCCTGCCCATCGGGTGGCTGCTGCGTCTTGCACTGCTGCGCCTTGCTACCCAGTGGCGTTCACTGCTCACAGTCATGATCGGCGTCCTGCTGGCAGCAGTCGTAGGCGCCAATATGCCTCTGTATACTTCGGCAATTGCGCAGGTGGGCATGCTCCAGCGCCTGGAGTCGCAGTCCACACAAGACATCAATATCAACACCCGCATCAGTCTATCCCTCACTGCGTTTCCTGACCTGCTGCAAGGCTGGGACACGGTAGACCGCGCTGCCACTGAACAAATTGACACCGCGTTCAGCAGCACCTTTCCTGGATGGGCAGCCCGCACGATTCGCTATGGTGAATCCACCGCCATGTTCGTCACGCGCGACGGTGTTGATTTCGATTCGACACGCCTGCGCATTGGCTATTATGAAAACTACGCGCAGTACGTGGAAGTGGTTGCTGGCACACTGCCAACAGATAGCGCTGACCTAGCCGCTGATCTCGAAATCGCCATGCACGTGGATACCGCCGCCGCACTCAACCTGGCGGTCAACGATGTGATCGTGCTTGACCAGCGCGGTTGGGACACCAGTCGTCCAATCCGCGCGCGCATTACCGCCACTATTCGCCAGCTTAACCCGGCAGACAGCTACTGGATGACGCCTTCGCCGCTAACTATCCAGCAAACCGGGCAGGCACAGTTAGACACCGCCGTGCTGACCACCCGCGCGAGTCTTGCGCGCATTGTCACCGAGTTTATCCCGCAAACATTCATTCAGGCTGGCTGGCGCGTGCTGTTCGACCATGTGGCGTTGCCTTTTTCGAGCATCCCGCAGGCGCTGGCACAACTCGGCAGCCTTGACAACAACCTGCGTGAAGCGCTGCAAGCCACCAGCACCGAGCGCCTAAGCTTTGTGTACCAGACTCGCTTGAGCGCTGTGCTGGAAGGTTACGGCGGCGAAGTCACTGTACTCGGCGCGCCCTTTGGTCTGCTGCTGCTCCAGCTTGGCGCGCTGGTGCTGTTCTTCCTTGTGGCAACTGCCGCCCTTGTCCGCCGCAACGAACGCCGCGAGATCGCGCTGCTGCAATCGCGCGGCGCTTATGACCGCCAGCTCTTGCTGCTGCGCGGCATCGAAGCACTGCTGATTGCCGTTGTTGCCGCCCTGCTGGCACCCGCCCTCTCACGCCAATTGCTCGTCTGGCTCGTTCCGCTGTTCACCGGCATTTCCAGCCTGCCGCTACAAATTGATACCAGTGCCTATTTCTATGCGGGCGGCGCGGCGCTGCTGGCGTTAATCGTCCTCATCACCACGCTGTTCCCCGTGCTGCAACTGCCCCTGATCCTGGCAGGCGGCAGCGCCGGGCGCAGTGACACGCAACCCTGGTGGCAAAAGCTTTACCTCGATGTCGTTGTCCTGATCGTCGGGGTAGCGGCACTCGCCCGGCTGACCACAAGTGACAGTCTGCTGGTGCAAACGCAGATCGGCAGCACCCAGGCAGACCCGCTGCTGCTCGTCGCGCCGACACTGCTATTCATCGGTCTGGGCAGCCTATCCCTGCGGTTGTTCCCCCCGTTGATGCGCTTTCTGGCACTTGCGTTTGCCCGGCGCGGAGGTGTTGAGCCGGTGTTGGCAGGCTGGCAGGTCAGCCGCGAACCCCTCCACTACGGGCGCATTACCTTTCTGCTGGCGCTAGCGGTGGGCATTGGCTGGTTCGCCATCACCTTCCAGTCCACCATGAGCCGCAGTCAGCAAGACCAGGCGCGCTATCGTGTCGGCACGGATGTGCGCATGCTCTACCCGCCGGGCACAACGGCGAATACCGTCGAAAACTATCCACAGGCGCAGGCATCTACCGTCGTGCTGCGCTTCGACAATATCAACATGTCTACCGACTCGTTGAATCTGCTGCCGGGCACAATGCTCGCTGTTGATTCAGCCGCGTTCCCGCCGGCGACCTACTGGCGCGACGACTTGGGCACGCTGCAAACCCCCGGTCCACAGACCCCACTGCCACAGACCGGGCGCACCCTGCCCGGCAGCCCCGACACGCTGCGCCTCTGGGCACATTACACCGGCGCGAACCTTCAGGGCTTCAACAACTTTACCGACCCTGTCCCCAGCCCCGACGCATTCTACACAACACTGCTGCTGATGCTGCGCCTGCGCGACGACTCCGGACGCATTATCTACACAGGCTTAACCCCCGTCATCCCGCAGGAAGCGTATACGAGCGCAGGTGACTTCCCTAACTGGGTGCAGTTGCAGGCGCAGCTTTCGACCCTTGACCCGCCTCCTGTGGGCAGCCTGCGGCTGGAGGGCATCGTCATCAGCGGACTGCCGCTGGGCTTCAATTCCCAGTTTTTCATTAATTCAGTCTTCGCGTTCACCGGGCTGGAACTGCTCACGGCAGACCAACCGCCAACCGCCCTCGACTGGTTCACAGGCGAAGGCTGGAGCTTCGTCAACGAACGCGCCGTCCTGCTCGACAGCGCTGCGGGCATGGGCATTACCGAAGCCCCCACCCCTGCCCCACAACCGCAGGCACTCACGTTTACCTGGCGGCAAACCAGCGGCAACTTAACGCCTGCCTTTGGGCTGCTGCTGGATTACCCGGAACGGGTGACCGTTGAAAACGCGCGTTCAGAAGGCTTTGTCGTGCCGGAAGCCGAGATTATCGGCATGCCCGTACTCGTCAGCGAGCAGTTCGCCGCAATCAACCGCCTGAACATCGGCCAGCAGTTCCCGCTGTTCGTCAACCCGCAAACGCTCTGGTTTGAGGTCGCCGGCATTGTCCCGTACTATCCGACGCTGTATGACAATGTCGCGCCCTTCATGGTTGTAGATCACCAACTGTTCAGCTACACGCTGGAACGCCGTCCCTTTTATGAACCGGCGGGCGCTATCACCGAACAATGGCTGCGCCTGCCCTCCACCGCTTCAGCAGCGGACATCACGCCCGCAGTGCCTGGCGCCAGCGCAATCACCATTGCCAGCGTCCTTGACGGGCTGCAAACCGATCTGCTGGCATTGGGACTGATTGGCTTGCTGTTCCTCTCTTTCCTGATTGGCTTGGTGCTCAGTGTAGTTAGCCTGTTCACCTACCTCAGTCTTGCCGTGCAGTCACGCCGTTCCGAACTGGCAGTGCTGCGCGCGCTGGGGCTTGCGCCCTGGCGCATCATCCTGAGTATTGCCATTGAACAGTTGTTCGTGATGCTGACCGCGTTGGCGCTGGGGGCAGTTATCGGCACAATCCTCAGCAGCCAGGTGCTGCCCACGCTGTCAATCAGCACCACCGGCGCGAGCCTGGTACCGCCGTTCATCGTGCAGGCGGATGGCGGGGCGCTGCTGCAATATGCGCTGCTGCTGGCGGGTCTGCTGCTGTTCATTCTTCTGGGCGGGGCGCTGCTGCTGCGCCGCATGACCCATATCAACGCGCTGCGTCTGATCGAGGAGTAAACCCATGCTGCCCGAAATCATCTTGCGACGCATGCGCCGGGAATACCGCACGATAACCGTGCTGCTGCTGGCATTGTCCCTGGTAACGGCATTTCTGGCGCTGGGTCCGCTTTATGTCCGCGCCGTCGCCAGCGCCGAGTTCAATGTGCGGCTGGATCAGGCTCCGGAGCAAATCTTCAGGGTCGACTTAATCAATCCACAGCCTTTCGATGAAACCGCCATCAGCGGCTTCATTACAGAGGAATTAGGTGCGCTCGTTACAGGCATCACCCGTTTTTGGCGCAGCACAGCAATCACCTGCGGCTTTCTCTATCTTGAAGGACAGTCCGTAACTGCTAACAGCCCGCGCACGGACAGAGTCCACTGCTACCGCCCCAGCGCCTACCATGAATTCAGCACACTGTTCACCATCATAGCAGGGCGCGCGCCACAGCAGAATCTCGGCGGCGTGGTCGAAGTGGCAGTCGCCGCCCGTGCGCTGGAACGAGCGCTCGCCCTCGACCCGGACAATGTTTTTGGGATCGGTTCGCGCTTTGTCGTCGGCACAGACCCCAACACAGCAATCACAGTGGAAATCGTCGGCATCGTCCAGCCCAACCTGCCCGAAGAACATCCCCTGTGGGATGGGCAGCCAGAATTGTTCGGCAGCTACTTCCCCGTTTCCGACAATCTGGAACGCATCGACATGGCGTTCATCATGACAGAAGACGACTTCCGGACGCGGGCAGCACCTGCCACCACCGGGATGGACTACTTCTGGCGCGTTGGGCTGGATCGTGCGCTCATCCGCGCCGACGATCTGGACGCCCTCAGCGCACACCTGGCTGCGCTGGACTCGCGCACACGCGACCTGCATCCCGGTTTCAGCTCGCGGACTGACATCACCCACCTGATTAGCGCCTTCCGCGACAGCATCGCCCAAACCGAAGGACCGATCACGCTGCTTTCGCTGATGGTGCTGGGGTTAATGCTCGTCAATCTGGTCACCACTGTTGCGCTGATTCTCGAACAACAGGGGGAGGAATGGGCGGCGATTTCCAGTCGGGGTGGCAGCGTGCGCCAGCTTGTCCTGCTGCAATTTGGCACAATCCTGCCGGTTGCCACAGCAGCATTTCTGCTTGGTCCCCTGCTGGCGTTCTTGGTGATGAACCTGCTAACCTTCGTTGGTCCGCAGTCCGCATTTCTCTCACCCGCCGATGTCTCAGTCATCCCGTTCAGCGCCGCAGCGCTCAGCTTTGCTGCCGCTGCCGCTGCTGTTATCGTGCTGACACTGCCCGCCTACCCTGCCGCCCGCAGCAGCATCCTTCGGCTGAAACAGAGCATCAGCCGCCCGCCCGTCAAGCCATCATGGGCACGCTACTTTCTGGACGCGATCCTGCTGGTGCTCGGCGCGCTGTTTTTGCTGCGCCTGTACGGGTTGGTCGGCGGAGATGTCGGCACGAACCTTTCAAACCTGTTC
>DAOTWP010000170.1:0-30114 GCA_034435675.1 Anaerolineae bacterium | reverse complement strand
CACCGTTGGAGACCTGCCACTCAAGCGCGTTGGTGGTCAAGCCTTCATAGGCGTTGCCCTGCCACACAAAGCCCCAGAATTCTGCATTGCCTTCTGCGCGTTCGCCGTCCTGGATCACCTGCGCCATTTCTGCCAGTTCGTCCCAGGTCTGCGGCGGGGCGTCAAAACCGTATTTTTCCAGCAGGTCGGTGCGGTAGTACAACATGCCAAAGCCGATACGCAGCGGCAGCGCCACTAACTGCCCGTCCACGGTGTCGTTGATAATCAGCGCGGGCAGGTAGGAGTCGACCTGTTCCTGCGACACATACGGCGTCAGGTCGAGCAGATGCGGCGCCAGCACGCCGGGCCAGATCACATCGACGCGGATCACGTCGAAGTCACCGCTTTGTGCCTCGAATGCTGACAGGTAGGTGGAGAGCAGTTCCTGCCCGTTGGCAGAGCCTTCGATGCGTTCAACGGTGATATTGGGGCAAGCCGCCATAAAACGTTCAATGGCGGCGGCTTCTGCCTGCGGGTGCAGCCCGGCAGGATCGCCGACGTAAGTGATGGTCACTTCCTCGGTGGTTCCGCAGTCTACTGCTGACGCATCCTGAGCAACGGTTACGGTCATGGACAGCACCATCATCAGGACGAGGAGCAAGAGAACGTGTTTACGCATGGGAGTATTCCTTTCTGGAAAATAATAAACACTATTCGGTTGCGATCCGGGAATCCTCTGCTGTCTGGTCATGGCGTCCTTTCTACTTACTGATCGTGTTCGATCGGTTTCATCAGCCTGCCGTCTGCATGCAGTGGCGAGCAGGCACAATGAACTAAGCCTGTGCCGGGCTGCCCACCCAGATGGGTGAACTCCATGCCCACTGGTTGTTGCGCTGGCGCACGCGCACGTAATACCAGTCACGCCCTTGCAGGCTGCCGGTGTGCAGCAGCGCCAGCCGGTGCGCATATTCCTGCTGCGGGATTGCCCGGTGAAAACAGATAGCGGGTGAGACGAACCCGCTGAGGTAAAACGTGCGCGCCCCGCCGAACAGGTCTGCCAGGCGCAGTTCCTGGGTCTGCCCATTAAAGCGGGCGGCAAGCACGGTGTCTGCGCAACCATCAAGCTCAATGGCGATGCCTTCGGTGGCAGCGGTGTGCAGCGATGGGTTTTGCCGTGTCTGGGTCTCTACATGAACGCTGTTGGCGGTCGGGCGCGCCAGCCGAGTGAAGGCATAGTCGGCATCGCTGGCGGGGGAGGCGGTTGGTCCATAACCCCGAAAGCGCGGCTCTACCCCCAGCAGTGTGCCCTGCTGAATCTCAAGGTCGAAATCCCACTGCATGACCTGTTCGCGTTCACCCCAGCCCATCTCGATGTAAACCTTGAATGTGCCGCTGGTGTGCCGCTGCGGAAAAATGCTTTCACGGTGGATGATCTGGTTGTTGTGCAGCACTTCGAGATAGTCAATCGAATCGCCGCCGCGCACGCTCACGTCAACCCAGCGTTCCTGTGCGGCAGGTCCAACATCGCCCATGAGCAAATCGTTAACACTGAAGCGCAGTTCAATGCGGTCACCGGTCAGCGCATAGGTGCGGCGCTGCTGAATTGCCGTCCAGAGATCGTCGCGGGTGAGCGCCTGCGCCCACACGCCCATCCGTCCGTAGCCATAACTGCCCGGAAAGGCATTGTGATGATCGGTGGAGCCGATGACGCCAAAGATGTGCCCGCGTTCCCAACCATACTGGGCAGTGCTGAGCTGGTGGCGGGGACCCATTGAGTGCAGGTAGGGGTAGGGTCCTTCGCTGCTTTCGGACGCGCCGTGAAACGAGAAGATTTCGACCACAGGCGACAATGCTTCGGAGAATGCGTCCCAGTTGATGCCGCGATAGCTCTGCCGGTAGCCAATATGGTGTGGCAGCAGCAGCGTTGGCGTGTTCATGGCGTTCAGCGTGCGGCGCAGTGCCGGCAGGTCGGCATCCGCCAGGATGCGATGATCGCCGCCGCTGCGGAAGTAGATGCAGTGGTCGCCATATTTGCAGGAGTGCCACTCAAAAGCAGGGAAGGTGACAAACTCGCCCTCGCGGTTTTCGCGTTCGGTTTGCGCCAGATACGCTGCCCATTTCTGCTGCGCCTGTTCAAAACCGACCTGATGATAGTGTACCAGATAATCAAGCTGTGGGTCATCAAGCGGCAGATCGGGCCATGCACCGTGGACCACGACGCTGGCAAAATCCAGTTGTAGTCGTGCGTTCCGGAAGGCGGCTTCTAGTGGACCATGCCCGTAGCTGATCTCGCAGTGGTTATGAATGTCCCCGAAGTAAAGGTTCAGGTCTGAATAGTAATCGCGCTGGATCAATGCCATAATGAGCGTCTAGTCCAATAAAGGAATATTTCCAAAGCTACTTTTATTATACATTTTATAAAAGTATTGTCAAAAAGCTGGATAGGAATTGCATGAACCCCCATACCAGTATTCTAAAATCCCTGCGTTCTGTGCCGATGTCCCTTGCCGATTTGCAGCAGGCAACGCAGGTGAGTCTGCCGACCCTGCGCAAAGCCGTGCAGGAACTGACTGATGCCCGCTGGATTCGGATTGTGGGGCAGGCGGAAGCGAACGGGGGACGCCCGCCGAATATGTTCGGGCTGGATTCGAGCTACTACAGCCTGATTGGGCTACATCTGCAACTGCCGGGTGTGCATCTGATTACAACAGACCTGAACGGGCAGGTGCTGCACGAACGCCGCCTGATCCAGAACAGCATTCCACTACCGGATGATGTGCTCAGCGCCGTGCGCGATTACGTGCAGCATGTGCGCGAAATCCTGCCGGAACGGCAGATCCTGGGCATTGGTGTTGCTGCACCGGGGTTTATTGACCCGGAGTCGGGCGATATTCTGCTGATCGGGCGTGTGCCCGGCTGGGAAAACTTCCCGATTTGCAGCCGGTTGCGGACACAAACAGGGCTGATGACGCGCATTGCCAACGATGTTGACAGCATGGCGTTTGCCGAATTTCACAGTGATGGATTGGCATTTCACCAGAATCTGATTTATGTCGGCTTTGATGAGGGTGTCAAGGCGAGCCTGTTTCTCAATGGTGAGCTTTACAAGGGGTCCCTGGGCAATGCCGGGCTGATTGCCAGCAGTCTGCTGCACGTAGACACGCGGGATGATGATGTGCGGGACAAGCAGGAAGTGCTGTCGATTCACGGAGTCAATGCGATTTTTGACCGGCGGCTGAATGCCCTGCCAGAAGACAAGCGCGCGCCCTATCGCGCCATCAGCGCCATTGACGATCCGCGCCAGCGTTTTGAGTACACGCTGCGCTGCGCGGCGGCTGAACTGCCGGTTTGCGGCGGGGTAATCCAACTGATGAACCAGACACTCGCGGCGGCAATTGCTAACCTCATACTGATTATCCAGCCGGATGTGTTTGTGCTGGGTGGGGCGCTGGGTGTAATGCCGCTGGAGCTGTTCGCCGATCTGGAAATGTGGGTGCGCGCGGCGCTGCCCCGGCTGATCAGCCATAAGGTGATGATTCGATTGGGCAAAGCAGCTTCGCCGACCACTGCTGCCGTTGGTGCAGCGCATTATTTCTTTGAACAGCACCTGATGGAGCATCCGGAAATGCTGTTGCAGCCGCAGCATGCCCGGCTGTAACCGCCAGCACCTGCAAGGGGCAGCGGGGAGCCTGCCCCTGCAAGTTCCAGCGTCTCAGCCATCTGTGTCCAGCGCTGCCGGGTCGGGCGTGGCGGTGGGTGTTCCTGCGACTGCGGTGCCGGTTGCTGCCATATCGGCACGCGCTGCCGAGATCGTGACCTGCGCGCCCAGCCCACGTACCACTGTTACCCAGGTGCGCCCCGGCTTCATCATCATCGGCACAGGGGAACCGGGGTAAATCAGTTGCAGGGCGCTGCCGGGATCCTGATCCACGCGCCGCCAGTAACCCTCATAGACGCGCCCATCGCGCAGCAGATAGGCAAAACCCTGATCAATGAGCTGAATATCAATCGAGGTGTAGCTGGCACCTTCCGGGAAGATGTCCGGCGAGTCGTCGTGCGGCACTTCGATAATCACCAGATTATCCGCCCAGAGCTGTTCGCCGTCGGCGGCGTCCAGATGCGGCACATTGTCCGTGAAGCGCACATACCGCCCGGTTTCCGGATGGTACTGCCAGCGCGCATTTGCCTGCCCGTACCATTCGATGTAGACCTCGTTGGCAGCTTCGCCGCCGGGGTCAGGGCGTTCGGCAAAGGCGAATCCGCGCGCGCGCAGCGGGGTGTTGACGCCGCGCTGTTCTGCCAGTTCCCACAGCGCGGTGGTGTCCAGAAACAGGGTGTGCTCGAAGTCCAGCCCATCACGCGGGAAGCGGCAGAAACCGGCGTCTTCGCAGTTGTCGCCTTTGAGCGGTGAAAAGGTCTGGTAGACCCAGTCCGACCCCAGAATAAGCTGCTGAATCGGTTCGCTGGTGCCGGAATACGCCAGCAGCGCACTGTACATCACCAGCAGGTGCGTATCAATCAGCCGGGCGCTGCGCACAGAGCCGACATGCGTTGGCGCGCTGCTGCGGAAAATCGCGGCGAAGCGGGTTACGCCGCCTTCAGCTTCGTATTCCCAGACGACATCGGCGGCATTCACGCCGGACTGTGGACGCACCACAGGCGGATAATTGCTGATTTTGACGATCAGGTTGCGGCGACTCTGCGCCGCGTCGCCAGGGAAGGGCAGTCCGGTCAGCGCGTTGATGCCTTCGGGATAGCTGTAGGGACCATTGGGCGTAGGGGTGGGCGAAGGTGTATTGGTTGGTGTAAAGGTCGCCGTCGGTGTAAAGGTTGCTGTGGGCGTCGCTGTAAACGTCGGTGTAAAGCTTGCCGTCGCGGTTGCTGTGGGCGTCAGCGTTGGCGTGAACGTGAAGGTGGGCGTTAGTGTCAGGGTGGGTGTCAGTGTCAGCGTGGGGGTCGCGCTGGGTCCGGACGGCGTGTTGGTTGCCAGGACGAGGTCATCCCCGGCGGGTGTGTTCGTGCCCGGCAGCGGTTGGGCGCGCACCGGTGGCGGGGTGGCGCGCAGCCCGAACCCGACCACCAACAGCAGACCCAGAATCAGCACAATGGATTTTTGCCGCATAAATGTTATCCTGCTATCACCTGAACTACAAACGCGACAGTATAGGGTGCAGTTCGGTGATTGCACAGGGCGGTTTAGTCAGGGTAAGCTTAGCAGCAGCGTGGCGCGTCTATGCAGCAGGCAGCGCGCTGTTTGTCGTAAGCCAAGCCGCACGCTGCCTGGCGTCACAACTCTGCCCGTCTTCCATTCTTGTTGTATGTCGAGGTTCGTTATGCCAAACCGCCGTCTTTTGATTTCGTTTGCGCATCCCGATGATGAGAGCTTTGGGCTGGGGGCGCTGATTGGTCGTTATGTCGCTGAAGGGGTGGAGGTGGTCTACCTGTGTGCTACTAACGGCGATGTGGGCACGGTGTCGCCGGAAATGCTCAACGGCTACAGCACGATTGCCGAGCTGCGGCTGGCAGAGCTGGATGCCGCTGCGCAGGTGTTGGGCTTGAGTGCTGTGCGGCTGCTGGGTTACAAAGATAGCGGCATGATGAACAGCGACACCAGCCAGGACCCGGCGAGCCTGTGGGCGACCTGGCAGCGCGATCCTGACTCGGTCACGCGCCGGGTGGTCGAGGTTATCCGGCAGGTGCAGCCGCAGGTGGTGGTCACGTTTAACAAATACGGTGGTTATGGACATCCGGACCATATCGCCATTCAGCGGGCAACCGTAGCGGCATTCCGCCTGGCGGGTGACCCCGAATATCGTATTGACGATCTGCCGCCCTACACCCCGCAAAAGCTGTATTACAACGCTTTCCCCACGCTGGCGCTGCGCATCGGCATTCTGCTGCTGCGGCTGCGCGGCAAAGACCCGCGCCGGTTGGGGCGGAATCAGGATATTGATGCCCAGGCGATTCTGGATAACGTCGAGCCGATCCACACAAAAGTGGATATTCGCGGCTATTATGATATCTGGGATCGTGCCAGTGCGTGCCATCCCAGCCAGGGCGGCGGGCGCGGTGGTATTGCACCCCGCTGGCTGCGCAAGCTGCTTGGCGGCACACAGGGTTTCACGCGGGTCTTCCCGGTACCAGCGGCGAACCGCGTAGATGAGCATGACCTCTTTGCAGGTGTGCATGTGAATGAACAGGTTATTGACCGGGTGTAGAGGATGGATGTGGGCGCGGCAGATGAGCAGGGCACGGCAGGCAAAGCGGCGCGCATTGGGCGGCTGCTGGATGCCATTGATCTGTTGAAAGGGGATGAGCGCGAACAGGCGCAGGCGCTGCTCCGCGACTTGATTCGGGAAGACAACGATTTTGAGGATGCGTGGCTGTGGATGAGCGTTGCCGTCAGCCAGATTGACCAGAGTGCGCTGTGCCTGGAAAACGTGCTGCGCATCAACCCGAACAATGCGCAGGCGGCGGGCGCGCTGTACCGTCTGCGCGAGTCGGAGATGCTGATGGCGAAGCGGCGCGTCCATTATCGCAACCGGCGCGATCTGGCGTTTACGGGGCTGTGGCTGCTGGTGGCGCTGCTGCTGACCGCGGTGTTCCTGACGTACTCCAACGCGCTGATGGCTGTGCTCGACTCTGTTGCCGAGATGACCCCACAGCTTTTCCCGCCCTGACTACGTCTGCGGGCGCTGCCTGCTGTATCCGCCGGTCAGGGCTGGCTGAGCAGTGGCACATAGCGCTGTGCGACGACGCGCTGCCCTTCGGGACTTTGCATCCAGCCGATAAACGCGCGGAACTCTCCTTGTGGTTCTGCCAGTCCGGCGACAAACACCGTTGTACGCAGCGGATAGCTGTTGTCCTGCACGGTTTGCGCGGACGGTGTCACGCCATCAATTGTCAGCACCTGCACAGCGCTGTCCAGATACGCCATAGACACGAAGCCAATCGCGCCGGGCTGTGCTGCCACGCTGCTGACCATCGCGGCGCTGCCGGGAGCAAGGCGCGCGGCAGTCGTGGTGCGGCGGTTGCCCATGACCAACTGCTCGAACTCGTAGCGCGTGCCGGAGCCGTCCTCGCGGGTGAATACGACGATTGCCTGATCCGCGCCGCCGACCTCCTGCCAGTTGGTGATCTGCCCCTGGTAGATACCGCGCAGTTGTTCGGTGCTCAGGTGTTCTGCCGTGGTGTCCAGGTGGCTGATAACGGCAATGCCATCCTGCGCCACCGGGAACCCCCATAATGGGCTGTCCACCGGGAGGTGATTGGTGAGGAAGTAGACCGGGGAGTCTGCCGGGGCACGCTGGGTCGTGTCCACCAGCGCGTCGAAGTTATTCACGCTGGTTTCAAAGATCAGCGCCGGGTGGTACTGGCGGTAATTGCTGGTGAGGATTTCTGCCAGCGGCAGCGTGGCACTGGTGGCATACAGCCGCAGCGCTGTTGATGGCGTGGTAGGCGTTGCGGCAGGCAGAATGGGACTGCTGCAACTGACCAGCGTGAACACTGCGATGGCAAACGTGCGCTTTGTGCCCTTCATGAGCGTGCGTTTCTGCCCCGGATGTACGACCGATGCGCCGATAGAAACCTCAATGCGTTGCTCCAGCAGTGTCGCGTTACTGCCCGCCGCCGGCTAGGTTCCCTGCAAGGGCAAGAATACCCCTGTGCCGTGTCCCGGCACGTTTGCGGCGCGCCGCACGGGCAGATGTGGTCAGGCTGGCTTGGGCTGTATTCTGCTGAACAGTTACAGCCAGTGCTGCGGTGGTTTCAGGCGATTTGCAGATACCGTCCCAGAAAGCTGTTGGTATACTGTTCTAAGCTGCCATCCAGAATGGCGTTGCGCATCGCCTGCATATGACGTATCAGGAATCGGATATTGTGTAGGCTGAGGAGATGGTGTCCGAGGAGTTCATCTGCTTTGACCAGATGCCGGATGTAGGCGCGTGTGAACTGCTGGCAGGTGTAACAATCGCACTCCAGGTCAATCGGCTGGTCGCTCTGCGCATGGTCAAGATTGCGCATATTTACCCGCCCGCCAGGAGTCAGCGCTGCGCCATGCCGCGCCACACGGGTCGGCATTACGCAGTCAAAAATGTCCACCCCGCGCAGCACCCCCTCCGCCAGATCATCCGGTTCGCCTACGCCCATCAGGTAGCGCGGTTTGTGCGCGGGCAGCAGCGGCACCGTGAAGTCCAGCATCCGGTACATCTCCGCTTTGGTTTCACCCACTGCCAGTCCGCCAATTGCATAACCCGGAAAGTCCAGCGTTTGCAGGAACGCAGCGGAGTCAGCCCGCAGGTCGGTATAGATGCCGCCCTGCACAATGCCAAACAGCGCTTGCGTGCTGTCGTCCGGGTGTGCCTCACGGCAGCGCAGCGCCCATTTGTGCGTGCGCGCAACCGCACGTTCCACCACCTGCCGGTCTGTCGGCGTGGGGCATTCGTCAAAGCACATGATGATGTCCGCACCCAGATTTTCCTGAATGCGCATCGAGATTTCAGGGGTTAGGCGGCGTTTGCTGCCGTCAATGTGGCTGCGGAAGGTCACGCCGTCATCGTCAATTTTGTTGATTTCCGCAAGGCTGAACACTTGAAAGCCGCCTGAATCGGTCAGCAGCGGACCGGACCACGCCATGAAGCGATGCAAGCCGCCCATCGTGTGGACGAGTTCGTCACCGGGGCGCAGGTGCAGGTGATAAGTGTTTGCCAGCACGAGCGCGACATCAATGCCCAGCAGGTCACGCGGGGGCACTGCTTTGACCGTCGCCTGTGTGCCCACCGGCGCAAACACAGGAGTGGGGATTGCGCCGTGCGGTGTATGCAGAATACCGGCGCGCGCTTTACCCTGCGTTTTGATGATTTCGAAGTCAAACGCCATTGATCTGCTTCCCACGATGTCCCCGGCGGACAGGTAAGCTGCCTGCCGCCCTGACGCGACCAGCGTGCATTATAGCAGAACAAGTCCCGAATAGCACAAACGCAGGGCGCGTGATTGGCGACTCTGGGGTATGCTTAAGCATGGATTGACTGCTGGCTGCGGCGCGCCGGATTCGCGGCAGGCACACGGCAGGGGCGGCGCTGGCAAAACCGGCGTACACCCGGTCAGCCTATAAGTACAACCAAATTGAAAATGTCGGATGTCGGGGCGAGTCTCAGAGGCTCCCCTGCGGAAAACAATCCCGCGAGATTGCTGTGGTCGTACTTAGCATTCCAACAGCATGAAAATGCTGGCTGAACAAGGGGATGGATTCCCTTGTCTGGTATGCATATTAATCCTGTCAGTGTACTAAAGCGTGTTAGGCACAATGCGTTTTTGGGTTCAGTAAATGTTTGCCCCCACCCCTGTTTTGCTTCCTCATTACATGGGGAGGGGACTTAGAGAGCCGCCACAGTCCGTTTTTATCCTGTTCCAGGCAGTGGAGTGGGGGCAAAGGGTGAGAATCATAACACGCTCTGGTGCGCATTGTTTTCGGGCTTATAGCCGTGTTCAGGCGAGAATGTTATACTTCCAGCTATGATTAGCCTATACGATCTTCTCGAAGCCTCTAACAGCCAGATGTTCGGGGAACCCGCCGCGCAGTTGTTCACCGGGTTCTGCCTTGATTCACGCCAGCGGCAGGAGTCGCAGCTTTATGTGGCGCTCAAGACCGATTATGGCGATAGCCACCAGTATATAGAAGAAGCCATCCAGAATGGCGCTGCCGGGGTGCTGTCTACACGCCCGCCGGAATGCGACACAACGGGCGTATCGGTGATTCTGGTGCGCGATGTTGAGACGGCGCTGCTGGCATGGGCGTCGTATGTGCTCAAGCGCTATAAGACCTCGGTGGTGGCGGTCACGGGGGCGTTTGGCAAGTCGCTGGCGGTTAGTGCTGTGCATGCGGTGCTGTCCTCGCAGTTCACTGTGCATAAGCCTGATCTGGAATATTACGGACGGTTGGCGCTGCCGCTGGGGTTGGCAGGGCTGAAGCAGACCGACCGTTTCGCGGTAATCGAGCTTTCGCCGCGCCAGATCGGCGAGATGGCGGAGATGGTACAGACGATCATGCCGGAGGTGGGCATCATCACCTATCCCGGCGGCACGCACGCAGGGCGCTATGACCAGTCCGACCAGCTTGCCAGAGAACAGGCGCTGCTGCTCGATTATTTGCCGCAAGACGGTGCCGCAGTGCTCAATTTCGACACGGACAGCGTCGTGGAATTGCACGGGCGCGCCAAAGCGAAGGTGCTGACGTTTGGCATGGATCGTTTTGGGGCGGACCTGATGGCGTATAACATTCTGGTCGGGCAGACGCGCACGGGCTTTGACCTGCGCACGCAGCAGGAACGCTTTGTGGGGCGCTGGACACCGCTGCTGGGCAAGCACCAGCTTTACAGCCTGCTGGCGGCGCTGGCGGTGGGCATGCATTATCAGGTGCCGCTGGAAGACGCGCTGCGCAAGCTGACCGAGATGCACCCCCTGCCTGGACGGATGAAGCCTCTCAGCGGTCTCAATGGCAGCCTGCTCATTGACGATACCTACAGCGCCACGCCGCAGTCCACACAGGCGGCGCTGGATTGGGTCGCGGCGGTCAAAGAGCCAGAGCAGCGCGTGATCTTTGTGATGGGCGACATGGATACGCAGGGCGGTGCATCACAGCGCGGACACCGTGCTGTTGGGCAGCGTGCTGCTGATGTGGTGGATCTGCTGGTGACAGAAGGCGCAGACGCCGCGGTGGTTGGGCGGGCAGCGCTCGATCATGGTATGGAACGCCGCCAGGTGAGTATTACCTACAGCGCCCGCGACAGCGTGGTGGCGGTGAAGGGGTTTCAGCTCACCGAAAAAGACCTGATTATCGTCAAGGGGGGTATGTCTGCACGGATGGAACTGGTGGTGCAGGCGCTGCTGGAAAACGACGAGGACCGCCGCGAGCTGGCACGCCAGGATGTCAGCCAGCAGATGATGGGCTTCATGCATCATCCGGCGCGCCCAAGCTGGATTGAAGTGGACATGGACGCGCTGGCAAACAACGTCCGCGAACTGAAGAACATTGTTGGTCCACAGGTGGCGCTGATGGCAGTCGTCAAGTCCGATGGCTATGGGCATGGCGCAGTACAGGTGGCACGCACGGCACTCGCCAACGGCGCAGAATATCTGGCGGTATCGTCAATGGGCGAAGCGCTCGATTTGCGCGAGGCGGGCATTGTTGACCCGATTATCGTCCTCAATTACACACCCGTTTACGCCATTCGGCAGGCGGTGCGCCAGAACATCACCGTGACCGTTTATGATCTGCAACTGGCACGCGCCTATGCCCGCGCTGCCCGCGAGATGAACGGACGTCTGAAGGTGCATGTCAAAGTGGACACAGGTATGGGGCGGTTGGGGGTAATGGCAGAGGAGGCAGTGTCGTTCTTCCGGCATATCATGATGCTGCCCAATCTGGAAATTGAAGGCATTTTTACGCACTTTGCCGATGCTGACGAAGACCCCGATTACACTGCCGCGCAGACCCGCGAGTTTCGCGGTGTGCTCAACCCGCTGCGGGCGTCTGGTTTCGCCTTTAAGTACATCCACGCCGCGAACTCGGCAGGCACACTACTGTCCAAAGATTATCATTTCAACATGGTCCGCACTGGAATCGCCATGTATGGGCTGCACCCGTCGGAAAAAGTGCCGGTGCCGCCCAGTTTTAAGCCCGTGATGACCTGGAAAACTGTTGTCGCACAGGTCAAGACCCTGCCGCCGGGGCATCCGGTTGGTTATGGCAGAACCTATATCACCCGCGCCGAAGAAACTATCGCTATTTTGCCGGTGGGCTATGCGGACGGGTTCCGCCGCACCCCGCGCGGATGGATATACGTGCTGGTGCACGGCAAGCCCGTGCCGGTGATCGGGCGGGTGAGCATGGAAAAGACCGCGATCAATGTGTCGGCGCTGAACAGCGTTTCGATTGGCGACGAAGTCGTGTTGATGGGACGGCAGGGCGACGCAGTGATTACGGCGGAAGATGTCGCGCGGTTTCTGGGCACCAGCAATTACGAAGTGGTGACGACGATTCTGCCGCGTGTGGCGCGCTGAACGCAGCTATAGAGCAGCAGCACAAGGTGAACAGGTCGGGGCGCGGGCTGTGCGTCTGCGCCGACCTGTTCGTTTGTCCGGCTGTGGGCGCTGTTCAACCCATAAACTGGCTGATATACCCGGCGACGATTTGTGGGTCGCTCTGGAAGGCGAACTTCATCACCAGGCGTCCCTCGCTGTCCAGCAGGAATGACGACGACGTATGCTCGATCAGGTATTCCGTGCCTCTGCCTTCCGTGCGGGCAAAGTAAAGGTTGTAATCCTGCCCAATCTGGCGCACCTGCTCTTCCGGTCCGGTCAGCCCGATCACAAAATCCACCCCGCGCCGCTGGAAAAAGGCATTCAGCTCTTCTGGCGTGTCGCGTGTGCCATCCACGCTGACGAACACATAGCGCACGCTGTCGCCATTGTCGCCCAGCGCCGCGCGTACATTGAGGAATTCTTCCATCGTCAGCGGGCAGACATCCGGGCAGTGTGTAAAGCCGAAGAACAGCAGCACCGGCGTGCCGCGTAAACTGCTGAGACTCAGGGGACTGCCCGTGTTGCTGGTCAGCGTAAAATCGGCAACCACACGGGGCGGATTAAAGGTGGTACTGCCGTCAAAGTCTTCGCCACCCTGCACATCGCTAATGCCGCTGGCGGGGGTCGTTTGCTGGCGTGTCAGCTCCTGAAAGAGGGTGAACAATCCCAGAAAGACCAGCGTCGAAACTGCCGTAACGATTACCGCGAGCAGGAAAAGCCGCGTGCGCTGCGACGGAGCGCCGCCGGGCGTGGCAGTTGTCGGTTCAAGTTTACTCATGCGCTTTAATCCATTGAGTCTACACAGCAATTGTGAATATTTTAACAGACGCATGCCGGGAAGCCAACGTTGATCCCCTGCCTGGCGTGTGCTATCCCTGCGGTTGTACCCGGACAACGGCGTTCACCAGTGGCAGCAGCCCGCAAGCCGGTGTCCCTGCAAGCCGGTGTCGGTCATACTTTGTTCCGCAAGCGGCGGTGGCGGATCACCTGAACGATGACCAGCACAATGCCAAAAAGCAGTGCCATCGTCGCGCTGGTCAGCAGCAGCGGCAGCGTGGGTCCTTCCGCACTAGGTACGCCGCACAGGAAGTCCCAGATGACTTCGGGGGCGTTAAGGAGGGTGTTGATGTCCTGCATATAGGCGAAGCTGAACAGGAACAGCATGACCGCGCCGGTGAACAGCATAATCGTGGCAATCAACAGAATCAGATCGGCATCGCTGCCCTTGTGCTGCGGATTTTCTGACGGGGATTGCATGTTGTTCTTTGCCTGACGAACACAGCCTGTCAAGGGAAAAACGGGACACACCGTCGCGCCAGCGCAGCTCGCAGTGTGCCCCTGTGGTATTCGGTTAACGCCAGCGCGCCTGCCAGCATACTGGCACAGCTCGCGCGGTTACGCGGTGTGGCATCACGGCGATAAGCCGGTGCCGGGCGCAATGGACCAGTAGCCGCGCACGAAGTCCATCGCCTGCATCAGCACGGGTGCCCACATGAGCACATTCGAGATGATGATGATGCTCAGCCACAAGCCCCAGCGTTCAAAGAACAGCAGCACGCGCGCCGGAGTCGGGTCATCGGGATTGATGCCTGCGGTGATAATCGGCGGCGCGTCAACTTCTTCTTCCAGCGGCTTTTTGGCGAAGAACAGCGTGCCCAGCAGCACGGCGAACAGCAGCACCACGCTGATCAGCAGGAACATGCCGCCAATCGCGCTGAGGTTCAGCCAGGGCACCCACGCCTCGCTCATGAACGCGCCCGGCGCACCCATGTCGGTGCGGCGCATGGCACCTTCAATCCCGGCACGTCCCATGCCGGCGCCGAAGATAATCATGCCGGTGAACCAGAATGCCACCTGCGCAGTTGCCACCGAGGGACGCCACAGTTTGCGTCCGCGCATCTGCGGCAGCAGCCAGTAAGTGATGCCCATGTAGGTCAGGAACACTGCGCCTGCCAGCGTCATATGGAAGTGTCCGACGACCCACGCCGTATTGTGCAGCGCTGTGTTCAGCGTGAACGAGGCGTTCATGATACCGGTGATGCCACCGATGATGAACAGAATCATGCCGCACAACTGCGCGACTACCACCGGGTCGCCCCAGGGCAGATAGGCGAAGAAGTCCAACCCCAGCAGCGCGCCTTTTGAACCGCGCTTACGCCCACCGCGTTCGAGCGTTGCCGCAATATTGAACGCGGTCATGAAGCTGGGCACTGCCACGATGAAGGTCAGGAAGGAGTGGAAGATTTTCGCCGTTTCGCTGACACCAGGGTCTACAAAGAGGTGATGTACACCCACCGGGATCGAGAAAATCATAATCATCAGGAAGGCGACACGCCCGATTGTATCGCTGAACAGCGTTACGCCCAGTTGTTTGGGCAGCATGGTGTACCACGATACATATGCCGGGATCAGCCAGAAGTAGACCAGCGGATGCCCGAAGAACCAGAACAGGATGCGCGTCACCTGCGGGTCGGTCGTCTGGATGATCCCCAGCGACATCGGCAGCAGCATGGTCAGAATTTCGGTGGCGACACCGAGTGTTGCCGTGCCCCACATGATGAAGTTCGCCAGCAGCGCATAGACCGCCAGCGGCACTGGTTCGCCGGGATGCTCTTTGCGCCAGTCAAGATAGGTGGCAAAGACCACGCCCGCGCCTACCCACGAGCCAACCACCACGAGCGTCAGCCCCAGATAGAACGACCAGTGTGCCAGCATGGGCGCATAGAACGTATACAGCACGTTCGCCTGGTTGGTCAGAATGGCATATGCCGCCAGCAGCAGCCCGGCGCTCATCAACCCCAGCGCAATCCACGCGAAGGTTTGCCCTTTCAGCGGGCGCTGAAGCGTGCGCTGGGTGACAAAGTAGCTGATGCCCATGATAAAGAAGGTCGTAAAGACCAGTGCATTCAGCACCCCGTGCAGGGTCAGCGCCTGATAGTAGTAGGTGAAAATCGGGATTTCCCACTGCATTGCCGGTGCGCGGCGGAATGACTGGAACGGTCCGAGGATCAACCCGATGGACAGCGCAGTGAAAGCGATACCCATATGAAGACCCACCAGCCACAGTTCCCCGAATTGCAGCCCGACTTTCGGGAAACTGAACGATTTTGTGCTGTGCGGTAAAGATGTGGTTGCCTGCATAATCTATCAATCCCTCTTGAGCTGTTCTCGCATTAATTTCCGGCTGCCGTTGCTTCAGCGGTGGCTTCGGGCGCTGCTTCGGATGTTGCTTCAGCGGTGGCTTCAGCGGTGGCTTCAGCCGTTGCTTCAGGCGTTGCTTCGGGCGCGGTAACCTGCACCGGGATGCCGCCGGGCGGTTCTACGACGACGGTAGCATGCATCATGTGATGGTTGATGCCGCAGTATTCATGGCAAACCAGCCCGAAACTGCCTTCGCGCGTAAACGTGATCGCGCTGCGCGCCAGATGCCCCGGAATGACTTCGAAGTTGATATTGTGCGCTTCGATCATAAACCCGTGCGTAATGTCGCGGCTGGTAATCAGGAAGGTAATCTGGTCGCCAACCTGCACGTGGACACGCGGAAAACCGTCACTGCCGACATCAATATAGCGCCCACCGTTTGCGGCAATCTGTTCGGCAGGGGTTGGGTTGCCGAAGTTAAACACCCACATCTGTGCCCGCACACGGATCTCGAAGACATTGTCTGCGGTGCTGGCAGCAGACCGGCGAATGCCCAGTTCACTGTTGGCAAAATCGGGATGACTGTCCAGTTCGTTAGGATTAACGAAGGTATCCGGCTGTGTGGTGGGCAGGCGTACCCCAAAAATGAATCCTCCTGCCAGCAGCAGCGCGAAGAATCCTCCCAGCACAATCGAAACAATGATAATCCAGTAACGTTCGTAACGATCAATATGCATGGGTTATGCGCCTCCACGCCCGATGATGTTTGCCCATTCGATGAAGAAGTAGACCGCATAGACGATCAGCATCAACAGCACAAACGCAAACGCGCCGCGGGGCGCGCCCCAGCGTGATGTATGTTCGCTCTGTTCAGGCGTGTCGTGGTGGTTTTCTGGCACAGATGGATTTTCCATAACGTCTTAGTACCCCCTGAAAGAAATAAAGACTGAGAGGTTTGCCCCGGTTATAGTGTCAGCAGGTAGGCGATGAGATCGTTAATCTGCTGCTCAGAAAACAGCTCCGCATAAATCTGTGGCATCAGATTGGGCGGGTAGACCGGCTCCCCCGGAACGATAAAGGCGTTGGGATTGATAATCGAGTTATGCAGATAATCTTCTGCGCTTTGCCCCTCAACGCGCGTTCCGGCACGTGCGCCCAACCCGGCAAAGCCCGGTCCGGTCAGGCGGGCGTCAGTCGTGCTGTGACAGGTGACACAGGCAAACCCCGCCTGCGGGTACATGGTGTTAAAAATCACTTCGCCGCGTTCTGCTGCCTGTGCAGCCGCGACCACCGGATCAAGCGTAGCGCGCGGTGTTGGCGAAGCCTCGAACAAGACCGACGTGGGTGTCGGCGCGAAAATGTCCCCACGCCCACAGGCAGCAAGGACCAGCCCAATGATCAACAGTAACGCGAGGCGTGCGATTTTCCACATACCTTCTTCCTTCGGTGTGCCGATACCTGTAACAGTGTGTTGAGTAAAATGAGTGACTGATGAGATAGCATACCACGACAAGCGCCATCCTACAACATCCCCATGTTCACCACATGTGACATTTTTATACAGATCACCATGACGATTGTCATTGATCTTAAGCAATCTTTCGCACTGGGGTAAAATTCGCACGCGCTGCGGCTGCCGCTGGTGCCAGGTGGTCTGCGGCGGGCTGGCGTCCTGTGTTATACTCGGTCAAAATTCATTCCTGCCGATTCGCCCGGTCAGTTGATGTTGCAGTGCCGGGCGTTTGCGGGCAAACCGCAGTCACGGCAAGATTTCAGCCGGGTTTGTGTAAATTGAGAAAGGTAGCAGTTACACGGCGATGCGCAGCTTCCAGACATTAGACTCATTTGAGCGCGACACAGAACAAGGGGTGCTGTACCTGACAGCGGCGAACCAAAAGCAGGAGAATGCCGCGTTGATCGCTATGCGCCATGAGGGCGCCTATGTGGTGATTTCTGCCAGCCTTGGACCGCTGGAGGTAGCCGTGCGCCCGCGCCTGAACGATATGGTGCAAATGCTGGCACGGCTGCGCCCGGCGAACAATATGCAAACGCCGCGCCAGGTGGGCACCGGGCAGGCCTATATTGCGCTGGGGCTGCAAACCGATGGCACGCTGCTGATGCGCCCGACAATAGTTGCGGATGCCACCGGGCACCTCAGCTTCAACCTTGCGCTGACGGACGCCGTGCGGCGCGAGTTGTTCGCCTGGCTGCCTGTGCAGGAACTGCCGACCGACGAATCTTAGCAGCACGGGTCTGGCGGGCTGGTGCTCGGCAATTGATCTTGCCACGAGAGTCGGCTATAATCGTTGTAGATAATTTGTGTGCCTGCAAAGAGAGTGCCCGTGCGTTCCGGTGGTGATGCCCCCGGAAGCGACGGGACGCCGAAGGGGCAAACGGTGTGCTGCGCTGGTCATACCGTGAAACTCTCAGGCGAAAGGATTTGCAGTGCACAGGACTCTGAAGGAACTGCCTGGTCACCAACAGAGCGCACAGCAGCATGTTGCCTGTGCGCTCTTTTCGTTGTTGGTAGAACGGGTTGCCAGTGCAGTGATCCTTGCGGGTGGCAGTTCTGAGTTTTGTTGCAAGAAATCTATGTATAGAGAGGGAAAACCATGGCAGATGTGCAGATTCCAAATGATCTCAAGTACTTAAAAAGTGATGAATGGATTCGCGTTGAGGGCGACACGGCGACCATTGGTATCAGCGATTTTGCCCAGAATGCGCTGAACGACATCGTTTATGTTGAACTGCCGGGCGTGGGCGACAGCTTCAAGCAAGGGGAGGCGTTCGGCTCGATTGAATCAGTCAAGGCGGCGTCTGATCTGCTGCTGCCCGCTGGCGGCGAAGTTACTGCCGTGAACGGTGCGCTGGAAGATACGCCTGAACTGGTCAACAGCGATCCTTACGGCGCTGGCTGGATGATCAAAATCAAGCTGACCAGCCCGACAGACCTGAACGCCGATGATCTGCTCGATGCGGCGGCGTATGAGGCGTACTGCGCGACACGCTGAAACAACCGGTTTGAACAGTTCCGCGAATGACCGGGATAACGCGGCGGTACAGGGCTGGTAGGGTGAGTGTTCCGCTGGTGCTCTGCCGCTGCCCAATCTGGCAGCAGGGCTGCCTATTGTTGTTAAATTGAAGGACTCCACAGCATATGAGTTACATTCCACACACCGACGTTGAACGCCAGCAGATGCTGGCGGCAATTGGCGTCACGACGATTGAAGACCTGTTTGATGCAGTGCCCGCCACGCATCGTTTCCCGCGTTTGAATCTGCCCGAAGCCCTGAGTGAGATGGAAATCGCGGCGGAAATGCTGGCGCTGGGCGAGGCAAACGACCATGCGCAGGATTTTGTGCTGTTTCGCGGCGCGGGGGCGTATCACCATTTCAGCCCGGCAGCGGTGAACCATATGCTGCTGCGCGGCGAGTTCTATACCGCCTATACGCCATACCAGCCGGAAGTCTCGCAGGGGACGTTGCAGGCGATTTTTGAGTACCAGAGCATGATGTGCGCGCTGACGGGCATGGACGCCGCCAACGCCAGCCACTACGACGGCGCGACCAGCCTTGCCGAGGCGGTTACGGTGGCGGTGGATGTGGGACGTGGCAAACGCACCAAGATTATCCTCAGCCATGCTATTCACCCGCAGTACCGCGAGGTTGTGCGCACCTATCATCAGGGGCGCGGGCTGAAGATCGTCGGGGACAAGGGACAAGCCGATATCAGCGACCTGGTGGACATGCTGGACGAAAATACCGCGATGCTGGCGGTGCAGTACCCGAACTTCTTCGGACAGCTTGATGACCTGAAAACGCTGGCGGAAAAGGTCCACAATGCCGGGGCACTGCTGGCGCTGGTGGTCAACCCGCTGGCGCTGGGACTGCTCAAATCCCCTGGCGAACTGGGCGCGGACATCGTAGTTGGCGAAGGGCAGCCGCTGGGTATTCCGCTGGGCTTCGGCGGTCCGTACCTGGGCTTTTTCGCTGTGCGCAGCGAGTATGTGCGCAAGATTGCCGGGCGTATCGTTGGCGAGACGGTGGACAAGGACGGCAAGCGCGCCTACGTGATGACCCTGCGCCCGCGTGAGCAGGACATCCGCCGCGAAAAGGCGAGCAGCAATATCTGCACCAATCAGGGGTTGATGGCGCTGGCAGCGTGCATTCACATGGCGCTAATGGGCAAGTACGGCATGCGGCGCGTGGCAGAGCTGTGTTACCACAAGGCGCATTATGCCGCTGACCAGATTGACAAACTGAATGGCTTCTCGGTAGATCGCAGCAAGCCGTTCTTCCACGAGTTCATCGTGCGCTGCCCGCGCCCTGTGCGCCAGATTAACGAGGCGCTGCTGAGTGAGGGCATCATCGGTGGGTATGATCTGGAGCAGGATTACCCGCATTTGAAGAACTGCATGCTGCTGTGTGTGACCGAAATGAACGCGAAGGCGGAGATTGATGCGCTGGTGGCAGCGCTGGGCGAGGTGAAATAATGGAATCCCTCATTTACGATATCAGTGCGCCCGGACGCAAGGGCGTGAACCTGCCCAAATGCGATGTGCCCGAAACCGCACTGCCGGACGGCTGGCTGCGCGATACGCTGGATTTCCCTGAAGTGAGCGAGATGGACGCTGTGCGCCATTTCGTCAACCTCAGCCAGCTTAATTACGGCATTGATAAGGGTTTTTATCCGCTTGGCTCCTGCACGATGAAGTACAACCCCAAGCTGAACGAAGATGTCGCGCGTTATGCCGGGTTCGCGCAATTGCACCCTCTCACCGATCAGGACGGCGCGCAGGGGGCGCTGGCGGTGATGTACACGCTGCAAAACTGGCTGGCGGAAGTCAGCGGCTTCGCGGCGGTCAGCCTGTCCCCGGCAGCGGGCGCCCAGGGCGAGTTCGCGGGCATTCTGATGATCCGTGCCTATCATCTGGATCGCCGTGATGACAAGCGCACCAAAATTCTGGTGCCCAACAGCGCGCATGGCACCAACCCGGCGACGGTGACGATGGCGGGCATGAGCGTAATCGAACTGCCGTCAGACAGCAACGGCGATGTTGATCTGGATGCGCTGCGCAAGGTCTGTGCGGAACAGGGCGGCGAAATCGCGGGCATGATGATTACCGTGCCCAGCACGCTGGGGCTGTTCGAGCGCCACATCCTCGATGTCATCAAGACCGTGCATGACTGCGGCGGGCTGATGTACATGGACGGCGCGAACATGAACGCGCTGATGGGCATCGTCAAGCCGGGCGAACTCGGTTTCGATGTGATGCACTACAACCTGCACAAGACCTTCAGCACCCCGCACGGCGGCGGCGGTCCCGGCAGCGGTGCAGTCGGCGTGAACGAAAAGCTCAAACCGTTCCTGCCCGGTCCGGTAGTGGACATTGTCGAACCTGCGCAGGATGAGGACGACGCGCCGCTGTACGGCTTTGTCATGCCGGAAAAGACCATCGGGCGGCTGAAGGCATTTCACGGCAATTTCGGCATGCACACCCGTGCCTATGCCTACATTCGCGCCTATGGCGGCGAAGGGCTGGCGGATGTGTCGCGGTATGCCGTGCTGAACGCGAACTATGTGCGCGCCCGCCTGATGGACACATACAAAATTCCGTATCCACGTTACTGCGGGCATGAGTTTGTGCTGGAAGGGCACTTCGAGGATGCGCCGGGCATTCACGCGCTGGACATCAGCAAGCGCCTGATGGATTACGGCATCCACCCGCCGACCAACTACTTCCCGCTGATCGTGCCGGAAGCGCTGCTGATTGAACCCACCGAAACGGAAACGAAAGCGACGCTCGACAAATTTGTGGACGCGATGAAGAACATCGCCCGCGAAGCGCGCGAAAACCCCGACCTGCTGCACGACGCGCCGCACACGGCGCCGGTCAAGCGGCTGGACGAAGTACGCGCCGCCAAGCAGTTGGTGCTGTGCTGCGCGCCCGTGCTGAAAGGCGAATAGAACATAGCGGGGCACAGCGCAAAATCAGTCCGTTCTGCGCTGTGCCCGCACCTGTTATGCTTCTGGCGTGAATGCCTCGATTGCCGGGATCAGCAGGGCATCATAGAAGAACTCGCGTTCTTCCTCGCTGCCGCTGACTACCCCGATGACATACGCGCGGTCATCGTCGCCAGTGGCGAAGGCAAACAGCGTGTAAATGCCCGCACCAGGGTTCTCAATAGCATAAATATCCCACGTCAGTCCGTTTGCTTCGATCTGGTCTACTGGCTCCGGCAGTTCCGTGTAGCTGTACGACGGTCCAAAGATAATCCGCTCCACGTACTCGTCAATGCTGTCAGGGAAGCGGTATGCCAGCGTGGGTATCTGCGTGGACGGATTGGGCGTAAAGATGCCCGCCTCGATTTCTTCCCAGCCCTCCGGCACAACACCGCTGAAGCCCAGTTCCTCGCTGCTGTATTCGACCAGCGTTACTTCGGTAATGGGTGCCTGCGCAAACTGCGGCGGCGGCATGTCGTCAATGCAGCTTGCGTCCGGTTCTGTTGCCGGGTCTTCGATGAAGCTGAAAATCATCTCTGCCGGGCAGTCCCCGCCATAAAAGGCGCTGTGCCCCACGCCGGGGAATTCGTAGACGTAGCTGCTGCTGAGCGTTTCTGCCGCCAGTCGTGCCCATGCGGGTGGGGTGATCGGGTCATATTCGCCGACGGTCAGCAGCGTGGGAATGTCGCTGACGACAGCTTCGTTTTCACGCGGGTCAGCGGTCAACCCGTCCGTCCAGACTTTGCAGAACTCGATATAGTCATCGGCGTATGCGTCGTTGTCAGCGGTGTAATAGGTTTCGATTTCCGGTGGCAGCCCTTCGAGACTGTCCAGGACCGCGCCACCTTCGTTGAACAGCACTTCTTCGTAGCACTCCACTGCGTAGAACATGCCGTCGCTGAAAAACTGGTTGAATGCCAGCGTGAACATCGCATCGTCAAGGAAGCCGTCATAGATACCCGCGCTTGCCTGATAGATATATTCCGGCAGCGCGGGGATGTCCCCGGTGCTGTAGAGCAGGCTGAACAAGCCGCCGATCAGGAAATTGCCGTCCACCAAAACATCCCGGTCTTCGCCGGTGTACTGGTCATAGAAGGTCACCACCTCGGGCGACGCATTCAGCCGGTCAACAGTGTCGTAAAAGACGGCTTCAAGGTCAGGGTACGTCGCGGCACAGGCGGCATCCTGTGCGCAGCCATCGAACAGTTCATTGAACGCGCGTACCATATTCGGCAAATATTCTTCTTCGCTGTTCACATTAGGCGGGTAAACCGCGTCCAGCACCGCGCTGCGCACAATCTCCGGGTGGTCGCGCATCACGGTCAGCCCCAGTTTTGTGCCGTAGGAGATGCCAAACAGGTTGACCTGCTCATAACCCAGCGCGGCAGTGATGTCGCGCACATCGGCGGCATTTTCGGCAGAGTTGTAGGCGTTGATGTTCACGCCATCGGCGAGCAGGGTTTCGCGGCAGTCAAAATATGCCCCATTGAAAGTTTCGAGACTTTCCTCATAACTCAGGTCTGCATCGAGCAGTTCATAACTCAGCTCGGTGACTGCGGGACAGCTCAAATTTGGTTCACTGAAGCCCACGCCGCGCTGGTCGAATAGGATCAGGTCGCGGGTCTCCAGAAACGGGGCAAAATCCTGCATATAAAAATCGGCAAAGACCAGCGTATGCCCGCCGGGACCGCCGTCGAAGTAAATCACGGGGTCGGGGTCGGGATCAGCGCTGAAACTGTGCACCAGCACGACAGCGAGACGAATTTCGTTGCTGTCGTCTGCCATGGCAGGATCGCGCGATTCTGGCACCGTGACCAGCCCACACTCAACATCAAAATCGTCCGGGACATCAAACCAGCAGTCTTCTGGTTCAAATTCCGGCGCGGACTGCGCAAACACCGGCACTGCTGGTGTTACGCACAGCAACAGCAGCAGAGCAAAAAGCAGAAGCCGACGCATAGTCAATGGGACTCCTTTGTGTAATGGGATCATTTTCAGTGTATGCCCAGTTCATGAATTTGCAACCAACTGCCTGCCCCTGCTGCCTCAGCCTGCGCTACAATACACGCTGCAGTTGTTCAACCGTTCAAGCTGAGTTCATGTGCCGGGAGCGCTGCCTTGCCGCCCTATGCCCAATTGATCCCAACCTACCAGCCGACCCGCCGCTGGGTGCGCTTCTTGCGTGCTGTGTGGCGCGATACCCGCGCGCTGTGGCGCGAATTTCGCCTGTCGGTGATTGCCTTCCTGCTGGTGACAGTGGGCGGAGGCTATATTTATGGTGAACTGTATTTTATGGCGCGCGGTGTGGGGCTGCCGCTGATTGACCGTCCATATGTCATGCTGCAATTGATGATCCTCGAAACGCCGGAAAGCGCCCCGCCGGAATGGTATCTGGTGTTGTTCTGGTATGCGCTGCCGGTGCTGTTCGTCATCATTCTGGGGCGCGGCGCGGCGGATTTTGTGCGACTGTTTTTTAACCGCGATGAACGCCGGAATGCGTGGAGGGAAGCGGTGGCGTCAACGTATCGAAATCATGTGATTGTGTTCGGCGCGGGGCATGTAGGGCTGCGGGTGGTGCGCGCGCTGGTGGCAATGGGGTTGGAAGTGGTCGTGGTGGACAACGATCCTGATCCCGGTGTTGAAGAAACGCTCGCGCAGTTCGATGTGCCATTGATTGATGGTGACGGGCGGCTGCCCGCCACGCTGGAAAAAGCCGGGCTGCAAGCTGCCGATGCCTTTGTGTGCTGCACCGGCAACGACAATACCAACCTGGAAGCGATCATGCGGGCGCGGGACATGAACCCCGCCGTGCGGATCATCGCCCGCGTGTGGGATGACCGGTTCGCCAAACAGATCGAACGCTTCATGAATGTACAGGCGGTGCTCAGTTCGTCAGAGCTTTCTGCCCCGGCATTCGCGGCGGCGGCAATGGGCATCGAAATCACCCAAACGCTGAAGGTCAACGACGTAGATTACAGTATGCTGCGGCTGACAGTGCAGCCGGGGTCATTTATGGCAAGTGTGGATGTGGGCACGCTCCAGCGCGAAGGCGATATGGACATTGTGCTGCACGAGCGCGAGGGCGTGGTCGATGTGCAGCCGCGCCATGATCTGGTGGTACTGCCCGGCGATACAGTCGTCATTTTTGCCCGCTATGACCGTATCCTGAATGTGGTCAAACGCAACCGGGGACGCTGAACAGCGCGCCCGGACCCGCCGGACGGGGGTGTCGGGCGGGTAATCCTGCTTTTCGGCGTGCGTTTTCCATGTCATTTGGAATCAGTGCAATTTGTGTGATCTCTCCTATAATGTTAACTAGGCTTAATTTCCACCGGCACTGAACGATCCTCCCCGGATTGTGTGTCGTGCCGGGTCTAAGCCGGAAAAATTACCCTTTATACCGTAATAAGGAGGCACACTTTATGCACGCAATGCAGGGCATCCAGGCTTTTGAGCAGGTGATGATCCTCATCGTGCTCGCTACAGCGGTGGTTGCGCTTGCCTATGCCTATTGGCTGGCGCGCCAGACCTTTGCTGCTGACAAAGGCAGCGAGGCAATGCAGCGAATCTGGGGGTTTATTCGTGATGGCGCGAATGCCTATCTGCGCACGCAGCTTCGCACTATCGTTGTCCTAATTATTGTCCTGACCATAGCGATGTTCCTGAGCGTCGCACTGGTCAAACCGACGGGCGAGGCGAACGAACTGTTCTGTCCCGCGCTGGTGGAAGAGGCATTTGCCGCCAATATCGCCGCCCAGACCGGGCTGGCAGAGGCGGATGTGCTGGCAGCGCTGCACACGGGCGAGGTTACCGCGAAACAGTATGCCCTGAACAACGGCTATGCCAACTTTAACCCCGAACGAGTCGCGGGCGCAGTGGAATGTGCCGATGCAGTGACAGGTGTGGCGATTGGGCGCGCGCTGGCGTTTGCGATGGGCGCGACCTTCTCGGCGACCGTTGGGTTTATCGGCATGAACATGGCGGTGCAGGGCAATGTGCGCGTGGCGGCGGCGTCGCGGGTGGGTTTCAGCCGTGCCCTGAAGATCGCCTATCGCTCCGGCACAATCACTGGCATGCTGACCGACGGCTTAGGGCTGCTGGGCGGCACGTTCATCTTCATCATCTTCGGCAAAGCTGCGCCGGATGTGCTGCTGGGCTTTGGCTTCGGTGGCACGCTGCTGGCGCTGTTCATGCGTGTTGGGGGCGGCATCTATACCAAGGCGGCGGATGTCGGCGCTGACCTGGTCGGCAAGGTCGAGGCAGACCTGCCGGAAGATGACCCGCGTAATGCTGCCGTCATCGCTGACCTGGTTGGCGACAACGTGGGCGACTGCGCCGGGATGGCTGCGGACATCTTCGAAAGCTATGAAGTGACGATTGTGTCTAGCCTGATTCTGGGGTTGGCGCTGCTGGCGCTGACCGGGCAGTTGTTCTGGATTGTGCTGCCGCTGCTGGTGCGCGGCATCGGCGTGGTGAGTTCCATTGTTGGCACGTATGCCGTGTCGCTGTGGCGCGTGGATGATGCTGAAGAAGCGATGTACAAAAGTTATGAAGTCTCCAGCGCGATTACGATTATTTCCACGTTCCTGCTGGCAGTGTTCTATGCTGGCAACCAGGATCCCGGCGGTGATCTGCTGTCGCATCTGTCGCTGGGGGCGCTGGTCGCAATCGGCGTGGCGCTGGCAGTCGCCTTCAACCCGCTGACCTCGTATGCCACCAGTGCCAAAAGCCCGCGCGTGCATAACATCGCCAGGGCGACGGCATTTGGTCCGGCGCTGGTCATTCTGGAAGGCATCTCGCTGGGCTATCTGTCGAGCGTGTGGTCGGTGCTGGTGATTGTCGCCAGTCTGGGGGCGTCCATTCTGGTTTATAGTGTGAATTTCCCACCGGATTTGTATCTGCCGGTGTTCCTGATCGGTGTGGCGCTGTCGGTGCTGGCAATCGGGCGCGGGTGGATGCGCAAGAATCTGGTTGGCGGCATCTTTATGGCGCTGTGGATCATGGTGGCGGCGCTGTTCCTGATCAGCATGCGTGATGTCGGCGCGGAAAACCGCTTCGTCTACACGCTGTTTGGCGTGTCGCTGATCGGTGTGGGGATGCTGTCGCACACGGGCAACAATGTGTCGATGGACACCTTCGGTCCGATTTCGGACAATGCCAACGGGATTGGTGAGCTGGCGGGCGAGGATTTCCCCGAAGAGGCGCGCCAGATCATGGCAGACCTTGACGCGGCGGGCAACACCACCAAGGCGATCACCAAAGGTATTGCGATCGGCTCGGCGGTGATTGCGGCGGTGTCCCTGTTCGGGTCGTTCTTCATTGACATCGAACGGGTGATGCCTGCCGAACGGTTGGACACGTTTACACGGACGATCAATCTGGCTGACCCGTCGGTGTTTGTCGGGCTGCTGCTGGGTGGGGCGCTGCCGCTGCTCTTCAGCGGGCTGCTGATCAAAGCGGTCAACCGCGCTGCCGGGTTTATCATGGCGGAAGTGCGCCGCCAACTGCGCCTGCCCGGCGTAATGGAAGGCACCAAACTGCCGGATTACGCGCAGTGT
The DNA here is from genome assembly GCA_034435675.1 of Anaerolineae bacterium. Lineage (GTDB taxonomy): Bacteria > Chloroflexota > Anaerolineae > Aggregatilineales > Phototrophicaceae > DAOTWP01. The sequence goes on along the minus strand of DAOTWP010000170.1, from coordinate 3,352 downwards.
GTGACTATCTCTACCCGTTCCGCGCAGACCGAACTGATCCCGCTGGGGCTGATCGCGATTCTCTCGCCGATTGTCGTCGGGCTGCTGCTCAAGGAGCAGGCGCTGGGCGGTTTCCTCGCGGGGGTAATCGTCTCCGGGCAGTTACAGGCGGTGTTCATGGCGAATGCCGGCGGCGCGTGGGATAACGCCAAGAAGTATATCGAAGACGGCAATTACGGCGGCAAGGGCAGCGCCAACCACAAGGCAAGCGTGGTCGGCGATACCGTCGGCGATCCGTTCAAGGACACGGCGGGTCCGGCGCTGAACCCGATGATCAAGGTGATGAATCTGGTTGCACTGATCATGGCACCGATTGTCGTGCAAACGCAAACACCCGACTCGACACTGCCGGTGCTGGCGTTGTGTCTGGTCGGCATCGTGATTATCGTGCTGTCTGTGCGGCGCAGTGACCGCCCCGAACAGGCGGAAGGCAGCCCGGCAGCGGCAGGCGCAGGGGATTAGAACCTGGCGCTGAGCAAGGGAATTAATCCCCTTGTTCGCCTGATATTCGCATTTGTGGCTGTAATAGCGGAGGAGCGTCCGGTGTGGGCGCTCCTCTGGTTTACGGGGTTTTCAGGCTTTGCTCCCCTGCCAGACCCGACCCCTCGCTACTACTACTACGCCACCCTAAAGGGTGTGGAGTAGTAGTAGGCGAACAGTGGGCGGCGGACTAAGAGCAGTGTTTACTTCCGCTTCGGGAAGCGGCTCAGCACGGTGGCGGGTTCGGGCAGCAGCGCCTTATCGCCCAGCTTCAGCCCGGCGACACTGCTCGCCTTCGCTTTGGCGCTGCCGGGGAACACCGCGACGGGCGTGCCTTCGCTCAGGAAGTCGCCTTTCAGGTATGCCTGCCCAAGCTGGTAGCCTTCGCTGTCAATGCTGCAACTGGTGACGATACCAACCACGCGCCCCTTTTTGTCCACAATCGGGTCGCCGGGATGCGGCGGGCGCACGCCCTTTGCGTCCATACGGAAGCGCGTAACTTCTGCGTCACGTACACGTTCATGCGCGATAAACGCCGCTTTGCCGATGAAGAACGGCTTATACAGCTTGACATAACCCGCGAAGCCCGCGTCCGCCGGGTTCAGCCCCAGATCGCCCGCCAGTTCGTGCCCGTACAGCGGCAGCCCTGCCTCGGTGCGCAGGCTGTCCCGCGCTGCCAGCCCGCAGGGGATCGCGCCGCCGTCCACCAGCGCCTTGAACAGCGCCGCCGCGTGATCGGGGTGGACGAACAGCTCGTAGGCGATGCGTTCACCGGTGTAGCCCGTGCGTGATACGATCAGGTCAAAGCCGCCCAGCGTGACCTGTGTCACCCCTGCCCAGGGCAGCGCACTGACCTTCGCCTTGTCGGCATCACTGCCGCCCAGCGCCAGCAGGATGTTCTTGCTCTGCGGTCCTTGCAGCGCCAGATCAACACGCCGTTCCGCGCCAACTGCCGGGTCGCGCAGGTCGCGCAGTTCAAAACGCTCGCTGCCGCCGATACGTGCCCAGGGCGCGGCGGGGTTGATCTGCACCTGCCCGCCGATGATGGCTTGCAGCCACGCCCAGTTCTTGTCGTTGTTGCTGGCATTGACCACCACCAGATAGCGGTCTGCCGTCACGCGGTAGATCATCAGGTCATCCACCGGGATGCCGCGAATGTCGAGCAGATAGGTGTAGTGCGACTCGCCGATTTCCAGGCGCAGCACATCATTGGTCGTCACGGTGTTGAGGAACTCCGCCGCGCCCGCGCCGCGCACATCGAACACGCCCATATGCGCCACGTCGAAGATGCCCGCGCCAGTGCGCACTGCCATATGTTCCTCGCTGACCGAGGTGTACCACACAGGCATATCGTACCCGGCGAACGGCACCATCCTGGCGTTCAGGCTGCGATGCAGGTCATACAGTGACGTGCGCTTGAGTTCGCCCTCTGCCGGTTCTGTCCAGGTGAATTCCGGCAGCGCCGCGCCGGTAGGTCCGGCATAGGCAGCGCCGTGCATGCCAATAGAGTACGCCTTTTGTGCAAAGCCCGTACCCTCTGACCAACCGCCGCGCAGATCGGCGGCAGGTTGCAGCGCCCCGGCGTCCGCCACTGTGACCGGACCGGGCACTCTGGCGTATTCGTCAGTCTTGTCAAACAGCACGAACCCGTCCGAGAGCGAACGCAGCCACGCCGCGACCTGCGCGGGATTGCGTTCGACATAGAGGCGGTAGCCGCTGTCCATGCGCGCCAGCACCCCGCGCGCGAGCGCCGCGCCGTCCCAATCAAGAATCCATGTCGGCTGCTGTTCCCCGGCGGCTGCCAGCGCGTAAACATCGCTGGTCAGCGCCATATGCAGGAAATCCGCGGCGCGTTCCCCGCTGATGTCGAAGGCGCGCCAGTCCACCTGCCCGCTGTCCGGCTGCAAGTAGCTGAAGTGCGGGTAATCGTCGGACGCTGTCAGCGCGGGCACATCGCTGTCAATGCCCACACTGGCGGATAGGTCGCGGATGGCATTGCGCACGCGGTGCAGTGTGGCGAAATCTACCTTGCTGCGCGGCTGCGGGCGCTTCATGTCAGTCAGCGTGAACGGTTTGCAGGCGTGCAGCAGGTCGGCGATATTCGCCGCCAGCAGGTCAATTTCCGGCTCATGAAAGCCGCGCTGTGTAATCCAGGGTGTGCCCAGGCGCACGCCGGACGGGCGCAGGGCGCTGGTGTCGCCGGGGATTGTCTGGCGGTTGGCGACAATGCCGGCTAGATCGAGAATGCGCGCTGCCATATCGCCGCTGAGCGCCGTGCCGTCTGCGCCTTTAATCGTGCTGACATCAATCGTCAGCATATGGCTGTCCGTGCCGCCGTAGCAGATGCGAATATCCCGTGCCGCAAGTTGTTCGGCAAGCCTTCTGGCGTTGCGCACGGTCTGCCGCTGGAGTTCGTGGAACTGCTCGCTCTGTGTCAGGCGCATCGCCACTGCCAGCGCCGCGATCTGGTTTACGTGCGGTCCGCCCTGTTCGCCGGGGAACACGCCGCGATCAATTTTATCCGACAGCGCCTTGTTGTGTGTAATCAGCACCGCGCCGCGCGGTCCGTTGAGTGTTTTGTGCGTGGTGAAGCTGACTACATCGGCAATGCCCACCGGGCTGGGATACTCCCCAGCGATGACCAGCCCGGCGACATGGGCGATGTCCGCCAGCAGCACCGCGCCCACTTCGTCGGCAATCGCGCGGTAGGCGCGCCAGTCCGGTGCCAGCGGGAAGCTGCTGTAACCGCCGATGATCAGTTTGGGGCGGTGTTCCAGCGCCAGGCGGCGCATTTGGTCGTAGTCAATATTCTCGGTGTCGGGGTGAATGCTGT
>DAOTWP010000169.1:0-5334 GCA_034435675.1 Anaerolineae bacterium | reverse complement strand
CAGCGCCAGCACCGCGCCCAGCAGCATGGTCGCCAGCCCAAAGACCAGCAGCGTATTGCTCCACAGCGCGGTGTCGCCCAGCGCCGGAGTCAGCCGCGCCAGCAGGTAGATGCCTGCCTTGACCATCGTTGCCGAGTGCAGAAACGCGCTGGCAGGGCTGGGCGCGCTCATCGCCCCCGGCAGCCAGAAATGAAACGGGAACTGTGCACTTTTGGTAAAGCTGCCCACAAAGACCAGCACAGCAATCGCAGCGTAATACGGATGCGCGCGCAGTGTTTCGCCGCTGGCAAGCACCTGCGCCAGATCCATGCTGCCCGCCGCGCTGCCCAGCAGCAGCAGCCCGACCAGCAGCGCCAGCCCACCGCCGCCCGTCACCATCAGCGCTTGCAGCGCACCAGCGCGGGCAGCAGGGTCTTTGCCCTTGAAGCCGATCAGCAGGAACGAGGCGATGCTTGTGCCTTCCCAGGCGATGAACAGCGTCAGCAGATTGCCCGCCGTGACCAGCGCCAGCATACTGCCGGTGAAGACCATCAGGAACGCCAGAAAACGCCCCGCCTCCCTGCGGTCCTCGAAGTAATAGCCGGCGTACAGCACAATTGCCGTGCCCATGCCCGTGACGACCAGCACGAACAGCAGTGCCAGCCCGTCTAAATAGAAGGTCAGGCTCAGGCCGAGCTGTGGCACCCATTCCACGCTGGTCAGCAGCGCGCCCTCTGCCGTGACAGCAGGCAGTTGCAGCAGCGCCAGCCCCACCAGCGCCGCCATGACCGCCGCCAGCAGCCAGCCCTGCGCGGCAGCGCTCAGCCGTGCCCGCACGAACGGCAGCCCCAGCGCCAGCACAAACGGCAGCGCTACAATTATCATCGTTGCCATCGCTTCACCTCCACAGCCATACCTACCCTCTCCACCCCATGCCGGGGCAGATGTGTGGCAAATCTTCGCGGTAACTGCTTAGCCCTGTTTTGAGCATGAAGCCCTCATCCCCTTGCCACTTCTCCCTAAGTAGAAGGGTGAATACGGGGCAGAGAGAGTTTTTATGTCCCTCTCCTTGGGAAAGGGATTCAGGGTGAGGGCAATTTAGCCTCAAATTCAATGGCTGAGTAGTTACTCTTCGCACGGGCGCTTGCACGCCGGTGCGACAGCAGACTTGCCCATCATTTGCAAAAACCCATCAATCACTATTTGCGCCGCTATGCGCGCTACCCCGGAAGCGAGGCAGCAGACGTCCAAAGACAGAGGTTACTTTGCGCAGTATTGAGTCGAAAGGTGATGAATATTTCGGAAAAAACAAGCATAACGGAAACGCAGTAGCTTTTCCAGAAAAATTACGGATTATTAACATTAAACACGAGTTGCGGCGCGTGTAATTTCCAAAGATCACGCAATTTTGCCTCAATACGCTGAGCAGGCAGGCGGGGGATGCTGCCCTGCGGGGTTCTTGCTGCTTGCCGGGGTGTGCTACAATCTGCCTGCGTGTGGCGCACCTGCTGCAAGCTGCCACACACTCTGTTGGTGCTGCGAAAGCCGCTGTAGGAGCCGCGCATGCTGCCTGAATTCATGACGGTGCTGGGCTATACGGTGCTGACCTACACGCTGGTGCTGGCGCTGGGTGTGCTGCTGGCGGCGCTGCTGGTGGCGCGCAGGCTGCGACACACTGCGGCATCGGCGGGGCAGGTGGCGGATTTGCTGCTGGCGGCACTGGCAGGGGCGCTGCTGCTGGCACGCGCTGAGCATGTCGCACTCAACTGGGCACATTTCCAATTCCACACCCGCGAAATTTTCAGCCTGACGGCGGGGGGCTTGGGCTGGCATGGCGCGGTATGTGGCGCGCTGGCGGGCGCATGGCTGGCGGCACGCTGGCAGCACAGGCGCGGGCTGCAATCACCGGATGTAACGGCGCTGCTGGCGGCACTGCTTCCGGCGCTGCCGCTGCTGGTCACCGCTGGTTGGGCGGCATGCGCGTCCATTCGCTGTGGCTATGGCGCGGAAGTGCCCACGCTGGCAGGGCTGCCCGCGCTGGTTGCGCTGGAAGCACCGGACCGCGTGAATTTGTTCGCGCCGCGTTATAATACACATGCGTTAGGCATGCTGCTGGGGCTGGCGCTGGGGCTTGTGGCGCTGCTGCCTGTGCGCTTCACTGCGCGGCGGCGCGGCACTATGCGGCGGGCAGGGCTGCTGCTGGCGCTGTGCGCGGCGGGCATGCTGGGCATCGGCTTCCTGCGCGGCGATTACGCCGTCAGCATCGCCGGGCTGCGGCTGGACCAATGGCTGGATCTGCTCACCGGCGTGGTGGGCGTGCTGTTGATGCTTCCTGGGTCGAAGCCGCGTGAAGTTGTGCCTGCCGCCGTACCGATAATAGACAAACTAGAGTTTTGAGGGGCAAGTGCTATGGCAACCGTGATGGCAGAACGTGTACCAGACGAACCAATTATCATCGCGCGCATCGCCGGGCAGGCGACCTATGCCGACCTGAAGGATATGTTCCGGCAGGCGCTGGACCTGGCGAAGGACATCCGCGGAACGGCTTACCGCATTGACGATTTCAGCAAGGCGAAAACGTCGCTGGATGAGTTGATTAAGGCGATCCGTGAGATCAGCCGGGGCGCGCAGGGGTCTGCCGGGGATGTACGCTGGACGGTGCTGATGGTGGGCAAGACGACGATTTCGCAGCTTGGCGCGGATTTGCTGCGGCAGACGGCGGAACTGCACATCCCGCGTTTTGCGACGGTGGAGGCGGCGCTGGAACATGCCCGTTTCCTGATCGCACAGTCCGCGCAGGAACATGGCGCGGAACAAAACGCGAGTACAGAGTGAGGCAAACAGTCTGAAGGAGCAGCCTGAAGGAGCGGTTATGCGTATTACGGTAGGCTTGGCGCAGATCTACCCCAAACTGGGCGACGTGCCCGCCAATCTGCAAAAACATCTGGCGTATATCGAACAGGCGCGAGCCGCCGGGGTGGATTTGCTGCTGTTCCCGGAACTGTCGTTGACCGGATATCAGGTGCAGGACCTTGTGCCGGAGGTGGCGCTCAGCAGCACGCCCGACGACGCCGTGTTCCGCGCGCTGCTGGATGCCAGCCGGGGCATTGACCTGATGGTCGGCTTTGTGCATCAGGATCGCCGCAAGCGCTACACCATCGCGGCAGCGTACCTGGCGGATGGGCAGTGCCTGCATATTCACCACAAGGTTTATCTGCCCACCTACGCTATGTTCGACGAAGGGCGCTACTTCGACGCGGGCGAACAGGTTCGCGCGTTTGACACCCGCTTCGGGCGTGTGGGCATGCTGATTTGCGAGGACTTCTGGCATATGTCGCCGCCTTATGCGCTGTGGATGGACGGCGCGGACATGCTGCTGTTTCACAGTGCCAGCCCCAGCCGCGGGCTGGATGCCGGGGATCGCCTGTCGGGGTCGCGCTGGGTGGAACTGGTCAACCAGGCATATGGCAGCATGTTCACGGCATATGTGCTGCACTGCAACCGCGTGGGTTATGAGGATGGCAAGAATTTCTGGGGCGGTTCGTCGGTGGTGGACCCGGATGGCGAATTTCTGCTGCGCGGGACGTATTTTGACGAGTGTCTGCTGACGCAGCAGATTGACCTGAACCAACTGCACCGCACCCGCAGCCGCCTGCCGCTGCTGCGCGACGAGCGCCCCGACCTGCTGCTGCGCGAGCTGGGGCGTGTGGTGAGCAGCCGTTAGGGAGGGTAACGAACGATGCCATATGTACGCCTGATTCTGCGCGGCGATAACCCTAATGCTTTCGCCTACCTGCGCTTCGCCTTTCATGAGGACGCGCGCGCGGTGCTGGATATGCTGGCGCAGCACCGCGAAGAGCCGCTGCTCAAGCTGGCAACCGCCGATGGTCCGGTGCTGGTGGACCCGCGTGAGGTGGCGCTGGCGCAGATTGTGGAGCAAATCTGATGCGCGAGAACGAGAACATCAAAGCCAAACACCTGCTGGGCGCGACTGCCGCCGGACGGCGCTATATCGCCTACCTGACGATCCTCAACAGCGGCAGCGGCGAACGTCTGCGGCAGTTCATCGCCGAGAGCTTCACTGAGGCGGCGCTGGCACGCCACGACAGCGCCGAACGGCTGGACTGGCACGCGGCACAGGCAGAGGAAACCGGCAGGCTGCGCGTGGAGCAGGTGCTTGCCAGCGAAGAATACGCGCTGATTGTGATGCTGCAAGCCGAACAGGGCGGCGTGTTCTATTACAGTGACCTGCGCGTGGAGGACGATTACCCGCACCGCATCCGCGTGTTCAACCTGTTCCCTGTGTTTGGCACAGACATCAATGTGCAGCCCTTTCAGGAATGGTGAGCGCCGCCCACGCACCGCCCAACCCGCCCGCCCACATGCAGGGGCGTGTCGCTGTGCGCGCCCGCAGCCGCTGCCCCCGCGCCTAGCCCCCGTGCAGTCCGTCCCATGCTGCGTTGAGCAGCGTGTGGGCGTCGTCATCCTGGCTCAGTTCCCACAGCATGATGCCGCCCAGCCCGACCTGCTGCACGTAGGCGGCTTTGGCGGCGACTGCCTGCGGGTCTTCGTAGCTGATCAGCACGCCTGCTGCCGGGTCATAGAGCCATGCTGCCTGCGCGTCCACATCCCAGTAGCGCGTCCATGCAGGCAGGTAATTCGCGGCGATGTCGGCGTAGTCGTACAGCCCGCAGCAGCCCCACGTGCCGTCGGTCAGTCCGTCGAACGGCTGGTATAAGCCGTCGTTCTGCGCGGGCACGCCCGACCAGCCGTGCGCGTACAGCGGCACGCCGATGACCAGCTTTTCCGGCGGCACACCCGCCGCAGCATAGGCACTGACTGTCCCATGCACGTTGTACGCTGCCGTCCCCGCGTCGGGGTTGCGCGGCGTGGGGAACAGCGCGGCGTGGTGGCTGGTGACTTCCGCCCAGCCGCCGTGAAACGAGTAGGTCATCAGGTTGATCCAGTCGAGGTAGGGGTGGATGGCGTCCAGTTCGATATGCTGCCAGAACATTTCCACCTGCGGCGCGGCGATGGTCAACAGGTACGGGCGGCTGTCCAGCGTGCCCTGCGCGTCAAGCTGGCGGCGGAATTCGCGCAGCAGCAGCGTGAAATTCTGGCGATCTTCCGGGCGTCCCTGAAAATAGCCCGGACCCTGCGTGACCGGAAACTCCCAGTCAATGTCCAGTCCGTCGAAGCCGTAGCGCAGCATCAGGTTGACGCAGGACTGCACAAAGCGCGCGCGTGACTCCTCGGTCAGCGCGGCGTCGGTGAAGCCGGTGCTCCACGTCCAGCCGCCCACCGACAGCAGCGTCTGCAGATGCGGGTAGCGCTCCTTCAGCCGCAGCAGCGCGG
>DAOTWP010000168.1:0-2852 GCA_034435675.1 Anaerolineae bacterium | reverse complement strand
CATAATGGATCGTGAGACACTTCGAGAACTGCTGCCCGCCTACGCGCTGGGTATTCTGGAAGCGGATGAACAGCGCCAGGTTGAGGCGCTGCTGGCAGAAGATGCGCAGGCAAGACAACTGCTGGCAGAATATCGCGTTGTTGCCGGGGCAATCGCCCTGACCGCACGCGCAGCGACCCCGCCGCCCACGCTTGAGCAGAAACTGGTGCAGCGCGCCCGGCGTGAAGGTGCCCGCCGGGAAAGTGCCCGCCGGGAAAGCGCTCCAAGCACTCCCGATGCCCTGCGCCGCCCACTGCGCCGCCCACTGCGCCGCCCCGTTGTTCTGTTCGGCGCTGCCGCAGCGCTGCTGCTCGTGCTGTTGGGAGCGCTGCTGGTGACTGCCACCCACCCGGACGCCGCGCAGGTGTATGCACGGCTGGCGGCAGACCCGCAGGCAGTGTACATCGCCGTCGTTCCCCATCTCTACCCGGAAATTGAGGGCACGCTCATCTACAGCCCGGACGGAAACAGCGCGGTGATCCGCGTCTCGAATCTGCCCCCGCTGGCAGCGGGGCAGGCGCTGCAATTGTGGTTGGTGGATGAAAGCGGCTTCACCAGCGGCGGTGTTTATCATGCAACAGGTGAGACGACCTATATTCAGGTGCCGGTCAGCAAGCCGGTAACGGCGTATGTGCGCTTCGGGGTGTCGCTGGAGCCGGAAACAGGCAGCCCGCTGGGCAACCGCCCTTCGGGTCCGCGCGTGTTGGACGTGCCCATCAACAGCGGGTGAGCGTGACTGCCGCCCGGCGTGCCTGCTTTGCGTCACTAATGGGTTGCAGGCTGTGCCAGGTGCCGAAACAGCGCCCCAAGGTTTTTTGCGTGCCCTGCACCACCCCTCACCCCAGAATCGTCATGCCCGCGGGACAACGCGAGTTGCGGCGGCGCGGGGTCGGCTGTAAGATGGCTGCTGAACTGGCTTCTCCCCCCTTTATATCCTGGATACAGTGGAAAGGCTGCTGAGTGATTGATCCGCTGGACGCAGTACGCGAAGCAATCCGTGCCGGTGATGCTGAAACCGCGCGCCAACTACTGCGCCCGCTGCTACAGCAGCAGCCTTCCGCCGAAGCATGGTATCTGGCGGCTATCGTCGCCCCGGCAGACAAAAAGGTGGCGTTTCTTGACAAGGCGCTTGCGCTCGATTCGTCACATGAAAAGTCCCGGCGGGCGCTGCAAAAGCTGAGCGGCGCACAGGCAGCACGTCCTGCACCGGCTAAGCCGTCGGGCAGCAGTCGTCCGCCCACGTCCGCGCCTGCGCAAAAAGCCGCTGCCCGGTCAAATCGTGCACCACTGTTGATCGGCGCTGCGGTACTGGTTGTTGCGCTCGTGGCAGTGCTGGTGCTGGCGCTGCTGCGCGGCGGGAGCAGTGGTTCCCCACTGGCACAGGAATACACCAGCAGCAGAATCACCCTGCGTTACCCGGCAGGCTGGGTGATGGATGTCACGAATAGCGGCACTGAGGCGGTGATTATCAGTCTGGCGAGCAGCGCGCAGGTGCTGGACCGGATTACGCTGGGGCAATTTGACGCCGCAGCGGACATGACCGGAGACGAGGTTGCGATTGCCATCGGTATGGTGCCGCTGGGTGCGCCGCTGTTTACAGAAACCGGCGATATGCTGCCGGGGGTGCTGGAAGAGATTACCACTGTGCTGGTGCTTGACCCGGAAGCCCGTGTAGACCCCGTGCAGATCACACAGATTGCCACCTATCGCGCAGCGGAACTGCGGGCAGTGGCAGCGCGTTTCGACCAGCTTACGCTGGTGATGGAGCCGCGGCAGGGGACGCTGCTGGTGCTGGCAGCGATTACCGCGCCCGGTGAACTGGGGGCTGTGGAGGGCACGGTGCAGGCGATTGTGGAGTCGTTCCAGTTCCCCGCCAGCGGCGATCTGCCGGGCAGCACAGAAGCAGCGCCCACCGTGGACAGCACACAACTGGCATTCACCGAAACCGTTGACGCGGTTCGGGCGAGGAATGAGGCAGTTTCTACGGGTATTGCCGCCACGCAGACCGCCGTTGTCGCAACGCTGACGGCAAGCGCGGCAACCTTCAGCACGCCAGCGCCGCCGTAGAGTGAACGCAGCGCCGCCCCACACACGCGCGTCCAGCGCCTGCTCAGCGATCCGGCAGTGTCCCACCCCTCACCCCAGAATCGCCATGCCTGCGGGCGGCAGGTCAACACGCACGGCACTGCGCCCCTGCACCAGTTCGACTCGCGCGGTCTGGTTCGTGGGTGGCTGATGCAGCAGCGCGTCCGACCAATCGCTGCGATACAGCACCGTCAGTGACTTGCCTGGCGGGTTCAGCTCCGCATCCACCGTAATTAACGCGCCGCGCTTTTCTAACCCGTGCGTGTTCAGCGCCACGACCACCTCGCGGTTATACAGCACGCGCGACCACGCCAGCAGTTCACCGGCAACCGGCGGCGCAAACGGGCGTTCCAGATACGCCGTGTCGCGCAGGTACTGCCGCCCGCGCCGCAGCGCCAGCCCGATCACATCGTCGCGGTTGCGCACGCGCGCGATTGCCCGGATGCGCAGGTAGGTCGGGTGCTGCGGGTCGAAAAAGTGGCAGCCGCTGGTCTCGAATGCGCCGAACATCGCGCCGAACATCGCCTCGCGGATGTAGCGATCCTCAAAGCTCAGCGGCGACTCGATCTTCAGATCATGGCGATCCTGCGTGCCGTCGAATGCCTGCTCTGTGCCGTAATAGATGCAGGGGATGCCCAGCGTCGTCAGCATTGTGCCGACAGCGTGCGCGCTCTGCGCGTAGCGCGCCGGAATCGCGTTGCCTGCCGCAAAACGCCGTTTAGGATTGC
>DAOTWP010000167.1:0-8033 GCA_034435675.1 Anaerolineae bacterium | reverse complement strand
AGTCGTTCCAGCATCGCCATAAAACGCGTGGTGCGGTGCATGTGCAGCCCGACCAGCCGGTGAAAGCCGCTAATCCGCCGGTTAAGCTGCTCGACCGTGTCTGTCGGCTTCATCTGCTTGATGCTCTTGTTGATGATGTCAATGTGCCCGCGCGTGCTGTCGATTGCCTCTTTGATTTCGCCTTTAAAGCGCGACATCAGTTCTTCAAACGCGCTCCAGTCAGGGCTGTCCAGTGTCAGCAGCAGGAAGGGGGTATTGTCCGCAGCGCGGATCAGCGACAGCCAGCAGGGGATATGTTCGCCAGAGCGATAGACGTGAAAACGAACCGGGATTCCGTCCTCCTGAACACGCTGGCGGACTATGTCGGCAGTAGAATCTTCAGGTTTTAGACCGGCGTTGAGCATTACACTCGCCGCACTCCAGCCATTTTCGCGGATCACTTTAAAATCCGCGCCGAGGAGCTTCTGCGCCGCTGTATTGCTCAGCACAAGCTGATCCTTCGCATCAAAGATCAGCACGCCCTGCCCCATTCCATCCAAAATGATCTGCGAGTCCAGCACAGCTTATACTCCGCAAGCGCCACGAAAAAGGGGAATGCCCCCAAAGGACATCCCCCTATTGTAACTGTTTTTGCAGATGGCGCTACGAATGCGTGTCGTTGCAGGCTGCGGTGGGCTACTTGAGGAAATTGCGCAGCACGGTCTGCAAGATACCGCCGTTGCGGTAGTATTCAACTTCCACCGGTGTATCAAGGCGCACGGTTACGCTAAAGGACTTCGTGTGCCCATCCGTGTCCGTGGCATTGATGGTCAAAGTCTGCCCCGGTTCCACCCGGTCATCCAGACCGGCAATTTCAAAGGTTTCCTGCCCGCTCAAGCCAAGTGTCTGCCAGTTCTGTCCTGCCTGAAAAGTCAGCGGCAGAACGCCCATCATGACCAGATTACTGCGGTGGATGCGCTCAAAGCTTTCGGCAATGACCGCTTTCACCCCCAGCAGGAATGTGCCTTTTGCCGCCCAGTCACGGCTGCTGCCCATGCCGTAATCCTTGCCCGCCAGAATCACCAGCGGTGTACGGTCATGTTTGTAGCGCAGCGCGGCATCGTAGATTGGCATGACCTCGCCGGTGGGCAAATAGTAGGTGACGCCGCCTTCGCTGCCAGGCACGAGACGATTGCGCAGGCGGATATTGGCGAATGTGCCGCGCGTCATCACGCGGTCATTGCCGCGCCGCGAGCCATAGCTGTTGAAATCGCTGCGTTCCACGCCCTGGCTGACCAGGAACCTGCCAGCGGGACTGTCTGCGGCGATGTCACCGGCAGGTGAAATATGGTCAGTCGTCACCGAGTCGCCAAACAGCGCCAGCACGCGCGCCCCGTTGATCGGTTGAATCGCGTGGCTCTCCAGCGGCATGTCCACAAAGAAGGGCGGTTCCTGAATATAGGTGCTGTCGTCATTCCACTGGTAAACGGCTTCGCCCGTTGCGGGGATAGCGTTCCACACCTGATTACCATCGTAGACGCTGCCGTACTGTTTGCGGAACATTTCCGGTGACAGCGTTTGCTGGACGGTGTCTACAATTTCCTGTTGGCTGGGCCAGATGTCGCGCAGGTAGACCGGATTACCCTGCTGGTCACTGCCAATCGGGTCGCTGTTCAGGTCAATATCGACTGTGCCTGCCAGTGCATAGGCGACGACCAGCGGCGGCGAGGCAAGATAATTCGCTTTAACCACCGGGCTGATGCGTCCGGCGAAGTTGCGATTCCCGCTGAGCACTGCTGCGGCAACCAGATCGCCCTCGTTGACTGCCGCAGTCACGGGTTCCGGCACGGGACCGCTGTTACCGATGCAGGTGGTGCAGCCGTAGCCCACGGTGTTAAAACCAAGTTGGTCAAGATATGGCGTCAGCCCTGCCTTATCCAGATATTCGGTCACAACGCGCGAGCCGGGCGCAAGACTGGTCTTGACATAGGGCTTGCGGGTCAAGCCTTTTTCGACGGCTTTCTTCGCCACCAGCCCGGCTCCAATCATCACCGACGGATTGCTGGTGTTGGTGCAGCTTGTGATGGCGGCGATAATCACCACGCCGTGCCCAATCTGCGTGCTGTGCCCGTTGTCGCGCACATGCCCCGTGCTTTCCAGTGCGGCATCGCTCAGTTCGTAGCCGCGTTCCGCGACCGGTGTGCGCAGCGCTTTGTGGAAGGCGGGTTTCATATCGCGCAGTAGAATACGATCCTGCGGGCGCTGTGGACCGGCAAGGCTGGGTTCAACTGTGCTCAGATCAAGCTCCAGCGTATCGGTGAAGAGTGGATCGGCTGTCGCATCGGTGCGGAAGAGCTGCTGCTCCTTGCAGTAGCGCTCGACCATTTGCACCAGTGTTGTATCGCGCCCGGTGCGCAGCATAAATTGCAGCGTCTCGTCATCCACCGGGAAGAAGCCCATCGTCGCGCCATATTCCGGCGCCATGTTGGCAATCGTCGCACGGTCCGGCAGGGTCAGGGAGCTTAAGCCAGCGCCGTAAAATTCCACGAATTTGTCAACGACACCTTTCTTGCGCAGCATTTGCGTAACCACCAGTACAAGATCAGTGGCGGTTGCACCTTCACGCAGCTGCCCGGTGAGCTTGAACCCAATCACCTGTGGCATGACCATATAGACCGGCTGCCCCAGCATGGCGGCTTCTGCTTCGATGCCGCCGACACCCCAGCCCAGCACACCCAGCCCGTTAATCATGGTGGTGTGGCTGTCTGTGCCTACCAGTGTGTCCGGCAGGGCGATTTCTCCGCCAGCGCCATCGTCGTAAAGCTGGACGACCTTTGCCAGATATTCAAGGTTCACCTGATGCACGATGCCGGTTGCCGGGGGCACTACTTTGAAGTTGTTGAACGCCTTTTGCCCCCAGTGGAGGAATTCGTAGCGCTCACGGTTGCGCTCGAATTCAAGCTGTGAATTGAGCATGAGCGCATCTGCGCGACCAAATACATCTACCTGTACCGAGTGGTCAATCACCAGATCCACCGGCACAATCGGGTTGATTTTTGCCGGGTCGCCACCCATGCGCACCATCGCGCTGCGCAGCGCCGCAAGGTCAACCACACAGGGGACGCCAGTGAAGTCCTGCAGGATGACACGGGCAGGCTTAAAGGGAATTTCCGGCGCATGCTCTTTCGCGCCATCCCAGCCTGCCAGGTTGACGATGTCCTGTTCGCGCACCTGATGTCCATCAAAGTTGCGCAGCGCGTTTTCCAGCAGAATCTTGATGCTGAAGGGCAGTTGGCTGATACTGCCAACCCCCTGCTGTTCCAGCACGCCCAGACGGTACAGGCTGGCAGTGCCGCTGCCGGTTTCAAACGTCCCGCGTGTGCCAAAAGCGTTATGCTTGTCGCTCATATTTCAATCCTCATTGCCCGTAAGCTGATCTTGCAACTGGCGCTTGAAATCAAGTGGTTCCATTTTAGCGAGATTGGGAGCAATTGTCAGCGCAGCATCACAGGATCACGCTGCATTCAAGACCATTGCCGCCCGCCCAACGCTGGCGTGGCGCTGCGGCTGGTATGACAGTTTCCGGGCAGTATGCAGTCCTGCCCGCTCAACTCATTGGCAAGTTCCCTTTGCTGTTTATCGTGCGTTAGTTGTATCGTAACTCGGATTATGCTATAACAGCAATTGATGTTGATTTGCCTAGCTATTAAACTTTTTTATCACTAATGGAAATTGCACAACTTGAGGCATTTGAGCGCGTTGCCCGCGAGAGCAATTTTACCCGCGCGGCAGAAGCGCTGAATCTGACACAGCCCGCCATCAGCACGCGCATCGCCACACTTGAGGCGGAACTGGGCGGCGCGCTGTTCGAACGGCATGGGCGGCAAATCCGGCTGACGGCGCTGGGGGCACACTTTTTGCCGCACGCCCGGCGTCTGTTGGCGGTGCTGGCGGACAGTAAGCAAGCAGTGCAGGATTATCGCGCAGACAGGCTGGGAGCAGTGAAACTTGCCGCGCCCACACCGTTCCTGCTGAGCTTTATGCTGGACACGCTCGACATCTTCCGGCGCAGCTATCCGTCGGTAGATATGCTCATCCGCGAACGCAACAAGACGGTTGTACTGGAACTGCTGCATGACAATATGGTGACGCTGGGACTGGTGAACGCGCCGGTCTTTGATCGCTCCGTGACGGTGCTGGCGCACCTTCAGGATCCCATCCGCGCGGTGGTTGCCCCGGCGCACATACTGGCAGGACTGGCAGGCACAGCCGTGCCGCTAGGCGCAATTTACCAGCACACTATTTTCCGCGTGTCAATGTTTCCAGAAATGACCGCCTTCATTGATGAGGTTGTTGAACACGGGCGGCGCGGCAGTGGGGGCGCGGTGATTGCTGTGCCGATGGTTATGGCGCTGGAACTGGTCAAGCGGGCGCAGGGAGTCACCTTTCTGCCGGAAAGTTATGTACGTGAAGCCGTCGAAGCGGGGCAGCTTGTGGCGCTGAACATCGCGGAAATGCCGGCGCTCGTCAGCCAACCGCTGCTGATTACGCAGCGTGAACGTAAGCTCGACAGCATGCACCAGGAATTTGTCCACGTTTTCCGCCAGCGCTGGCAGCATTTGCTGCTGAGCTGAAAGTATGGGCGCGACTACTGTTACTCCTCACCGTATGACAGCAGCAGGATGATGAGCGATGTCTGAAAAAGAAAAGAGCAGTCCAACCGGCAACACCAAAAGCAATATCTTCAAGCGCTTACAGCAGCTCCAACACCATACGCGCGCTAATCTGCCTGCGATGATCGCCCAGCGTGCCATGGGGGCATTTACCCTGCAGCAGGAACCCCCGCCCGAAGAAGCCACCAGTCGTGTTGCCATCGTGGTCTATCCGCAGGATCCGTTTATGGGTGAGCCTGAAGTACGCACCATGAATGCCGAGGAAATCCGCTCCGGTCTGGTCAATTCCCGCGTGCGGGTGCAGGACAGCGCGCACGCGCTGGCAGAGCCTGATGAAAATGGGAATTATTTCTACTGGCACGATACGCCGCAGTTTGCGCAGATAAATGCGTTTTATTACACCACGTTCACCCTGCGTATGTGCGAACGCTATGCACGCCGAACGATTCCGTGGTCTTTCCCTGCGCCCCGGTTGGTGATTGACCCACACGCGGGTAACGGCACAAATGCCTTCTACAATGAACAGGAGCAAACGCTGGGGTTTTACAGCTTTGCCGCGAACGGCAGCACCGTCAACACCGCCCACAGTGCCGATATTGTCAGCCACGAAGCCGCCCACGCGGTGCTGGATGGACTGCGCGACCTGTTTAACGAGTCTTTCGGGCTAGGGGCAAGCGCCTTTCATGAGAGCTTTGGGGATATCGTCGCCGTGCTGGTCGCGCTGCATGACGACCTGCTCGTGCGGCGGCTGGTTGAAATGACGGGCGGTGATTTGCGGCGTGATAATTTTGTCGCGGCATTGGCAGAAGAAATGACTCACGGGTTGCGGGCGCTGCCGGTGGAGCATGTGCGCACGCACACGATTTATCTGCGCAATGCGCTCAACGAGTTCCGGGCAGCCCCATTCGATACGCTGCCGCGTATCCCCGCTGACCCGCTGCTGGAACTGGCGCGTGACAGCCACAGCTATTCCCGCCTGTTCACGGGTGCGTTTTATGACATCCTCGTTGGCATCTATGAGAAGCTGCGCCAGCAGACCCCGCCGCTGTTTGCGCTGTACCGAGCACGCGAATTTGCCGGGCGGTGTTTGCTGGCAGCAATCGAACTGGGACCCGTTGGCGAACTGGATTTTGGCGATATAGCACGCGGTTTTCTGACCGCCGATGCCGTATTGTACAACGGCAGCAACGCAGAGATTCTGCTGGAAGTGTTCGATCACCGGCGCATTCTGACGCGGGACGCCGCCGGGGCACATTTGCGGTCGCTGAATGAACTGCCTGATTTGTGGTTGCCGGAAACGCTTAATTCGGCATTGGGTTCGGCACTCTTTCTGGAGGAGGAAGTGCTGCCCGCGCTGAAGCTGCCCGCAAATAACCCACTGATTCCGTTGAGCATGTATCGGAATGCGGCAGGCTACGCCTTTTTGACCTATTTCACGGCGGAACGTATCACGTTGGACGGCACGGAATATCGGAACTTTGAAGGCGCGAGTGTCAACGTGATGGGCGGACTAACGCTGATGTTCGCCCCCGATGGCAGGGTGCGCAGCGTGTGTTATCGTCCGGTTACGCCGGAGGACATCCGCCAGATTCGGGTGATGACTGCTGACCTGATTCAGGCAGAGAGGATCATTGAGGGCGAAACCCTTGAAAATGCCGTTCCGCTGCACAGACATTTTTCAGCCGATGCCGCACCGGGTGCGCTGGCGCTGAAAGACCCGGAGGCGCTTGCGACACCGGACTCCAATTTGAGCAATGTGGTCGTCCGGTTTCCGGTGATTTTTGACAATTTTGCCAAACCGCTCAAGGGGGATCTGCGGACTTTTATACAGGCATTGATGCAGCGGAAATAGCGCAATTGTTGTACAGGAATTGCTAAAAGGATTGTACACATCTGCCGCCCTGCTGTAAACTCTTGCGCCAATGATCCTGTTAGAAACAACCTTAACTACGTAAAGGGAAATTGCTATGTCACAACGGTCGCGTGAACGCCGTAAAGCCAAGCAGCAGCAGCAGCGGCGGCAGAGAACGATCACGGTTCTGGTCAGTGTGATTATGGTGGCAGTAGTGGCTGTCGCCCTGATCGTGATCGGCAACCAGCCCGCCGAAGCCCCGGGCGCCGAGGAAGCCCTGGCGCGCTATGTGGGCATTCAAAAGAGCTTTACCGCCGAAGGTTTCCCGCAGATCGGGCATCCTCAGGCTCCGGTGCGGATTACGGAATACTCGAATTTCTCCTGCCCTTCGTGCCGGGTGTTTCATGAAGAAACCCTGCCAGGGCTGCTTGATGGCATCCGCAACAACCGGATTAACTTCACGTTTGTGCCGATCGCTGTGAATCTCGCCATCCCCAATGCAGAAGGCTCAGCACGCGCGGCATTGTGCGCCGGTCAGCAGGGGCTGTTCTTCGAAATGCACGATATGCTGTTTGAATGGCAAGGGTTGTATGTCAATCAGGCGTTTGTCGGCAACCGCCTCTCTGCGGGGGCGGAAGCACTGGGACTGGACATGAATGCGTGGAACCAGTGCTTGAACACGGAATCGATCACGACGGTTCTTGAAGACGCACAAATCGCAGCCACCAGCGTGGGCAGCACCGGGACGCCCTTTGTGACTATTGGGCGGATTGATGAGCAACCGCGCCAGGTTTCTGCCTCGGTTGATGCCGTGAACGGCGCAATCAGTGAAATCCTGAACCGCGCGGATACTGTTATCCCTGCCTTAGACGCAGTGGGCGGCAGCGCCGAAACGACACCAGCAGCAGAAGTTACGCCAGAAACAACACCGGGTTCCTGAGACTCGTAATTCAGGGTGCACGCCTGCAAGCACTCTTTGCGTATTCCTTGTGTGAATGTCACTTCCTCGAAAATAACGTCCATTTTCGAGGAAGTGTCTGGGACACAGCGACCAAAAAGACTTGCTGCAGCACACGTGCAAACTAGTTGTCGTCAACCCGGCAGGAAAGGTAAAACTGGTACTGCCGCCACCAACACCGCGCTCGGTATCGCCGGACTGCTGCGTCAGGTCGGTGCAAAGAACCCGCGTGTGCTGCTGATCGACACCGACAGTCAGGCCCATGCTACCCTCGTGACAGATGCTGTTGGTCAATTAATTCGGCTGCTATCCTGGCCCTCATCCCCCAGCCCCTTCTCCCGCACGCCCCGCTGGAAGAGGGGAGAAAGACGCTTTTTGAAGTCCCTCTCCTAGCCGCGTGGCGGCGATTGGGAGAGGGATTTAAGGCTTGTCCGGTATCAAAGGATGAGGGTTTCAAGGGCGCCATCGGCACGTCCAAGCAGCCGATTGAGTAGCAGACCCAGGTTGTAGGCTGCCGTGATCGCCGCCAGGCGCGCCAGCTTACCCCAATCAGAATGGGCGTTCAGACGCT
>DAOTWP010000166.1:0-23869 GCA_034435675.1 Anaerolineae bacterium | reverse complement strand
AGTCGTTCGTCAGCGCGGCGAATGCCTGTGCACCGCTGCTGGGTGGGCTGATCTTCCAGCAGGCGGGTATCAGCGCGCCGTTTCTGCTGGGTGGGCTGCTGATGGCGCTGCTGGCGCTGGTGAGCGCGGTAGGGCTGCGGGAGAAGCGCACAACGTAGGGCAGGCGTAGAGCAGCAGGTTAGTATTCGGGTTATACTAATAACTAGTACCCGTAGCTTGAAGGACCGCTGCGGCAGCGCAAACTGGACGAGACCTTTACAGCAGTGCAGATCGCGCTGGAAGTGTCTCCCGCGACCTACCCACAGACCGAACTGAACGCCCACAAAACCGCCATCCAAGATGCGTTTGGTGTGACGTTTAGCGAGGAGTCCGGCGCGCAAGTGTGGGCGCAGCCAGATCGCGGCGGGATCGCGCTGCATTTCGCGCGGTTGGGGCTGTGGGGCGTGCCGGCGGGCGGGGAGTGATGCGCGGGAGTGGGGGCGGTGTAGAAACAAAAACGCGGGAGTCCGTCCAGGCTCCCGCGCTTTGTTTGTTACATGCTGCAACCGGCGTACAATGCGCGGCTACATGTTCATCATGCTCTCGTCGTAGGCGTCGGCATCGTCGAAATCCTCTTCGATGAAGTCCAGCGCGCCCTGCGCCTCCAGTGTCACATCCGGCGCGACCAGTTCGCGGTCCTGGTAGGTGTGGAAGCCCGTGCCCGCCGGGATCAGCTTGCCGATGATCACGTTTTCCTTCAGCCCGTACAACTGATCCACCTTGCCTTCAATCGCCGCGCCCGCCAGCACCTTGATCGTGTGCTGGAAGCTGGACGCCGACAGGAAGCTGTCTGTTTCCAGCGCGCACTTGGTGATGCCCAACAGTACCGGCACGCCGCTGGCGGGTTCCTTGCCTTCCTTGCGCAGCAGCTCGTTTCGCGCCAGCAACCGCAGCTGGTCAATGCGTTCGCCCGGCAGCAGTTCGCCGTCACCGCTCTTGGTGATCTGCACTTTCGACAGCATCTTGCGAATCATGATCTCGAAGTGCTTGTCGGCAATGTTCACACCCTGGTTACGGTAAACCTTCTGCACCTCGTTCAGCAGGTACAACTGTGTAGCGTGTGAACCGAGCACGCGCAGGATGCGGTGCGGGTTCTTGCTGCCTTCGGTCAACTGCTGCCCCGGCACTACCGTTGCCCCGTCGTAGATGTTGTGCATCAGCCGAGCGCTGGATGGAATCTCATATTCCTCTTCCTGGCGGCGGCGGTACACCAGATAAATCGTGTGTCCTTCGCGGTGGGCAGTGCCGCCTGCTTTGGCGATCAGCTTCTCGCTCTGATCCGGAGACCACGCCAGTATATCGTTTTCCTTGAACGGCACATCCGCGGTTACATCGTCGGTGGCATCATCAAGCAGCGTCTCCCAGCCCACGGGAATCTTGAATTCCTCGTTGAAGACCTCTTCATCGACCACACTGGCGATACGCACGCCTTCGCGTTTACTCAGCCGCACGATGCCGCCGATGTCGGTCATTACCGCTTCGCCTTTGGGTTTCTTACGCGCCTCGAACAGCTCTTCCACACGCGGCAGACCGGTGGTGATGTCACCGCTTGCCTGTGCCGTACCGCCGGTGTGGAACGTGCGCAGAGTCAACTGTGTGCCCGGTTCACCGATGGACTGTGCCGCGATGATGCCCACCGCCGCGCCAATCTGCACCATATCGCCTGTACCCAGATCGCGCCCGTAGCACAGCGCGCAGATACCGTGAATCAGGTCGCAGGTCATCGGGCTGCGCGCGGCAACCGTCTTGATGCTTTTGGTCTTTTCGATGCGTTCGGCAACATCCTCATCAATCATGCCGTTGCGCGCCACAATCAGTTCGCCTGTGTCAGGGTCGTAAATATCCTGCGCTGCGCAGCGACCGATGATGCGCTCGGAAATCTTCTGCCCGGCGATGTCCTCATCGCGGTCAATGATGATGCCCTTCTTCGTGCCACAGTCCCAGCGGTTGACGATCACGTCCTGCGCCACATCCACCAGGCGGCGGGTCAGATACCCGGCGTCCGCAGTACGCAGCGCCGTGTCCGCCAGACCTTTACGTGCGCCGTGTGTCGAGATGAAGTATTCCAGCGCGGTCAGCCCCTTACGAAAGTGGCTGGTGATCGGCAGGTCAATGATGCGACCGGATGGGTCAGCCATCAGCCCGCGCATCCCGGCAAGCTGCGTGATCGGACCGAAACCGCCCTTGGTAGAGCCGGAGATCGCCATGATTGCAATCGGACCAAAGGGATCCAGCGCGTCGCGGATCAGGTCTTGCAGCCGGTCCTTTGCCTTGTTCCACTCGTCAATCGTGATCTGGTAGCGTTCTTCTTCCGTCAGCAGCCCGCGCCGGAAGTCGCGCTCGGCGCGTTCGACCACGTCCTCGGCACTGCGCAGAATATCGTCGCGTTCGTCGGGAACGGTCAGGTCGCTTACGGCAATCGTCGTGCCGGAAATCGTCGCATAGCGGAAGCCGATATTCTTAATCGCATCCACAATGTCGGTTGTGCGGTCCGAGCCGATACGCTGGTAGCATTTGGCGACCAGAGTCTGAAGCTGCTTTTTGCCCATTGTCTCTTGGACGAAGCGCAGTTCATCAGGCAGAATGCGGTTGAAAAGAGCGCGCCCTACTGTGGTGATTTCCGGGTCTGCCTGCGGTTCACGGTGATCATAGACGTTGTGCAGCAGGATCGGCGCATGCAGCTCGATCATGCCCATGTTGTAGAGGAACTCGACCTCGTCCATGTCCACGACCAGCCGGCGTTCGTGCAGGTTGGTGATGGCGATATGCGCCTCCAACCCTTCCTTCTTGAGCAGCCTGCGCATTTCATAGGCGTTGGCGAGCATGCAGTCCACCTCGCCTTCCACCAGTGCGCGAATCGTGCGATCGATGGCGGTTTCCGTAACCTTTTGCCGCCCGTTCTCGTCTTCTTCAATGGTGTCCTTGAAGATTTGCAGCCCCGGAACGTCGCGATACTGGCTCCAGTAGTAGCCGTTCGTGCGGAATGCCACGCCTACGCGCACATTGGGGTCTTGCAGCACCGCAAAGCTGCGGAATTCATCGGCACGTTCGCGCAGGGCGATTAGTTCTGCTGTCGGGTCCATCGTCAGATAGAAACAGCCCAGCACCATATCCTTGGACGGACCGACAATCGGCTGCCCGTCCGCGGGTTTGAGCAGGTTCTTCGTGCTCAGCATCAACGTGCGCGCTTCTTCAACAGCGCGGTCACTCAGCGGCACATGCACCGCCATCTGGTCGCCGTCGAAGTCCGCGTTAAATGCCGAACAAACCAGTGGGTGGATCTGGATTGCCTTGCCTTCGACGAGCTGCGGCTCGAATGCCTGAATACCCAACCGGTGCAGGGTAGGGGCACGGTTGAGCAGCACGGGGCGCTCTTTAATCACCTCTTCCAGCACTTCCCAGACTTCGGGTTTTTCGCGCTCGATAATGCGCTTGGCGCCCTTAACATTGCTGGCATAGCTGTGGCGCACTAACCGGCTGATGACGAAGGGACGATACAGTTCCAGCGCCATTGTCTTGGGCAGCCCGCACTGGTGCAGTTTCAGTTTGGGACCGATGACGATCACCGAACGCCCTGAATAGTCCACACGCTTGCCGAGCAGGTTGCGGCGGAAACGCCCCTTCTTGCCCTTCAGCATATCACTGAGCGATTTCAATTCGCGGCGTCCCCGGCGGCTGAGCGCCTTGCCGCGCTGGCTGTTGTCAATCAGGCTGTCTACTGCTTCTTGCAGCATGCGCTTCTCATTGCGCACAATCACGTCTGGCGCGCCCAGTTCCAGCAGGTGTTTCAGACGGTTATTGCGGTTGATTACGCGGCGGTAAAGGTCGTTAAGGTCGCTGGTGGCAAAGCGTCCGCCGTCCAACTGTACCATCGGGCGCAAATCCGGCGGGATGACCGGCAGCACGGTCAGAATCATCCATTCCGGGCGGTTATTGCTCTTGCGCAGGCTTTCGACCACGCGCAGGCGTTTGGTCGCCTTTTTCTTGCGCTGTTTCGAGCGCGTATTGCGCACTTCGCGCCACAGTTCCTCTGCCAGCTTATCCAGATTCAGGTTGCGCAGGATTTCATAGAACGCTTCAGCGCCCATATCGGCCTGGAACACCTGCCCAAAGCGGCTTTTGAGTTCGCGATAGCGCGTTTCCGACAGGAATTGCAGGACTTCCAGACTTTCCAGTTCGTCCTTGTGTTTCTGCGCATTCTGGCGGATAGTTTGCAGACGCGTGTCCAGTTCGCCAAGCTGGCTGTCAATGGTTGACGAGGCGCTGTTGGTGATTGTATCTGCCTCGGCATTCAACCGTTCCAACTCCTGCTGGCGCATGGCTTCGGTCTCTGCCTGCAAATCACCCAGGTACGAATTGACGGCATCCTGCACCCGCGCAAGCTGGTCGCTGGTGACCTGTTCACCGCGCGCCACGACGACCATTTCCATTGTCTCAAAGTTGATGTCGGACGGCGCAACCTGACCCATCAACGTGTCCATGCGCTGCTGGATAATCTGCGCTTCCTGTATAAGCTGGTCGCTCAGGCGCGCCAGTTCATTGTCGAAATGCGCGTGAATCTCTTTGATACGCTCTTCAAAGCCGCTCAGCACGGTGTCGCGTTCTTTGCGGATCGCTTCCAGATGATCTTCGATATCGCCGCCGAGTTCCTGTTCTTTTTGCTTCAGTTCCTTGTCAATGCGCCCCAGCGCTTTCTGGCGCGCATCCTGATCCACCGATGTAATCACATACTGCGCGAAATACAGCACGCGGTCAAGGTTGCGGCGGCTGATGTCCAGCAGCAGCCCCAGATAGCTGGGAACACGACGGGTATACCAGACATGCGCGACCGGTGCGGCAAGTTCAATATGCCCCATGCGCTCACGCCGTACTGATGCTTTGGTCACTTCAACACCGCACTTGTCGCAGACGATGCCGCGATAGCGGATATTCTTGTACTTCCCGCAGTAGCACTGCCAGTCCTTGGTCGGACCAAAAATTGCCTCGCAGAACAGACCGTCCTTTTCCGGTCTCAGACGGCGGTAGTTGATCGTTTCAGGCTTGGTGACTTCACCATATGACCATGCCCGGATTTCGTCCGGAGATGCCAGGCTGATGCGCAGTGCGCTGAACTCTTTCGCCTCCAAGGCGGATCCTCCTCTGCGCTATGCAGGTTAAAACGCGGATGGCTTGCTATTTGGTTTGGGTGCGAACAGCATGCGGAGACGGCAGAACTTACCGGCACAAATACCTGTGGCAAGTCGTTTAAGATGCGGCATGGCAATTATGGAATTTCACCGGGAAGCTCAGACAATCTTAAGTAGACAATAGTATAATGACCTTGAACAAGATTGTCAAGGCAATTGTCGGAGCGGTTTATGGGGAATTTATGGAGACTTGAATTGATTGTCTCTCATAGTTTGCATGATAAACGCAAGCGCGGATCGTGTCAAGTTTGTGGTCACGTGTTTTATTGTAACATTCCTGCAATCCGTCTCATTCACGGCGTATCGAGCCAGGTTTTCGCACGATGCCTATTTAGCGCTGCCGTTAACCATCTGGGTCTGCTGCATTTTTAGGCGTAAATACGCTTCCATGAAATCGTTCAGGCGTCCGTCCAGCACCGCGCTAGTGTTGCTGGTTTCAAAGTCGGTGCGGTGATCTTTGACCATCTGGTAGGGGTGCAGCACATAGGAACGAATCTGGTTACCGAAGTTGGCGTCCACGGTTTCCCCTTTGAGTACCGCCAGTTCCGCCTCTTTTTTCTTGCGTTCCATCTCAAACAGGCGCGCTTTGAGAATCTGCATCGCTCGCTCACGGTTTTGCACCTGGCTGCGCTGGGTCTGGCACTGCACGACCAGTCCGGTGGGGATGTGGGTGAGACGCACGGCAGTATCGTTTTTCTGCACGTTTTGCCCGCCCGCGCCACTGGAACGGTAAGTGTCAACGCGCAGATCCTTTTCGTTGATTTCGATGTCAATTTTGCCCTGCATGTCGGGCCACAGTTCAACCTTGGCGAATGATGTGTGGCGGCGGTTAGCGGCATCAAACGGACTAAGGCGTACCAACCGGTGAACGCCCTGCTCACTTTGCAGGTAGCCAAAGGCAAAGCTGCCGCGAATGCTCATCATCATGCTCTTGATGCCCGCTTCTTCGCCATCGCTTTCTTCCAGAATCTCGACCTTATAGCCGTTCTGCTCCGCCCAACGCAGATACATACGTTCCAGCATTTGTGCCCAGTCCTGCGCTTCTGTGCCGCCTGCACCCGCGTGAATGGTGAAGATCGCATCATTGTTGTCGTAGGGTCCGGTGAACATTGCCTGAAGCGAGGCTTTTTCAACCAGCACGTTAAGCGCCTTTAATTCGCTGTTCAACTCGGTTTCCAGCGAGGCATCTTCGATTTCTGCCAGTTCAAGCGCATCCTGAAGGCGTGTGCGCAGCTTTTCCCAGTATTCGACCTCGGTTTTCAGCCTGCCGATGTCCTGCATGACATTCTGCGCCTGTTCCGGGCTATTCCAGAATTCCGGCGCGGTGGATTGCGCTTCCAGCGCGAGCATTTGCTCTTTCTTCGCAGCAATATGCATGCGCCGCATCAATTCGTTAATCTGCCGGAGCAGCTCTTTTAGCTGGCTGATGATGACATTCATACGGTCAAACAGCGGTTATGCGTGGGGATAACCGCCACTCCTTTCAGTCGCTTACCTGTCGTTCGTCGTTTTGGTTGGATGTGGATGCGTCAGCGGTGTGTGCTGCGCTGCCGCAGTGCCGCATACATCAGAACTGCGCCGGAGACAGACACATTCAACGAGTCGGAAAGCTGACCTATCATCGGGATCCTGACACGCTGTTGTGCGACTGCCAGCCATGTGGTGCTCAAGCCTGTGTCTTCGGCACCCAGAATCACGGCGCTGCGTGCTCCAAAGTCCACCGCAAACAGGCTCACATCGCCCTGCACATCCGCGCAGAAGACGCTGTAACCGCGCAGCTTAAAGAACATCTGCGCCTCCGCCGTACTCAGGGCGTAAACATTGCCCACAAAACACGCGCCGGTGCTGCTTCTGATGATATTCGGATTATAAAGATCAAGCGCCGTGTCAATCAAGAAGATTGTCGAAAACCCGGCGGCGTCAGCCGTGCGCAGCAGTGCCCCAATGTTGCCCGGTTTTTCCAGCCCTACCAGTCCCAGCACATACGGATGCTGCGCTGCATCCAGCGCTGCCAGTGCTGGCATGGCGGGGGCGTGCAGCACTGCCAGCAGCGCGCCGGGGCTATCACGATAGCTGGTTTTCTCAATCAATTCGCGCGAGACGGTGTAGACCGGGACGCTGTTAAGCTGTGCCAGCACCGCGTCGTCGTCCGCGTTGTGCAGCGCCGGGCAATACAGCGCAAAATCCACCTGACAGCCGTGTTCCAGCGCCCGCAGCAGGTCGCGCGTGTCATCCACCACAATGCGGGCTTCCTGCTGGCGTCCACGTTTGTCGCGCAGCTTCTTAATCAATTTGATACGAGGATTCTGAAAACTGCTGATGATCTCGTGCACTGCGATTAGTTCTCGTCAAAGACGCTTTTCACGAAGATTTCCGGGTTAAATGGCACCAGATTGTCGATCTTCTCGCCCAGCCCGACATAATGCACCGGCAGTCCGAGTTCGTTGTAGACGGCAAAAACCATGCCGCCTTTTGCCGTGCCGTCCAGCTTGGTGACGATCACCCCCGTGATGTCAATCATCTCCTTAAACGCTTTCGCCTGCTGCAAAGCGTTCTGCCCGGTGGTGCCATCCAGCACCAGCAGCACCTCGTGCGGCGCATCGGGGATGACTTTTGACGACACCTGCCGGATTTTCGCCAGTTCACCCATCAGGTTGAAGTTGGTGTGCAATCTTCCGGCGGTGTCTACAATCAGGATGTCATAGCCGCGCGCTTTTGCCGCTGCGGTAGCGTCGAAGACCAGCGCCGCTGGGTCGCTGCCCGGTTTGCCTGCGACGACAGGCACATTGGCGCGCTGGCCCCACTGCTGAAGCTGTTCAATTGCCGCAGCGCGGAAGGTATCGCCTGCCGCCAGCATCACCTTGCGCCCGTACAGTGTCAGGCGGTGCGCCAGCTTACCGATCGTGGTGGTTTTGCCGCTGCCGTTGACGCCGACGATTAGCACGATGGACAGTTCACGCCCGCTGATGTTCATCACCGGGGGGGTGCGCAGTTGATCCTGTAAGACGCTGCGCAGTTCGTGCTGCAAGTCCTCATTCTTCTTGATGCCCTGTTTGGTGACCCGGCGCTGAAGTTCGTCCAGAACCTTGAGCGTGGTATCCACACCGAGGTCTGCCTGAAGCAGCACTGCCTCGACTTCATCCCACGTATCGTCATCAATGTTGCCACTGCTCAGCATGCGGGCAAGCCGCCCGAAAAACGACTGGCGTGTTTTCGACATCCCACTACGGAATAGACCCACCGTTCGATTCTCCAGTGTAAATCCGCCAAGCTGCCAGGCTGCTGAGCCGCCGGACAGAATCTTTGCTACAATTTTCGGATATGCACTCAGCCGGTCTGTGGACCTGTAGGTATGCAGTTGCAGATGCGTTCAGCACACAGCCCGCTGATGTGTGTTGCTGCTTGGTGTTGGCGCGCATGCAGGTGAAAGCGCCGCGCACACGGCACAGCAACTTTGGTAATTGTAATGCAAGAGTTGAGGATTATCATCGGTGGATGACAGATTGACACATCTTGACGAACAGGGTACTGCACGCATGGTCGATGTTGGAGAAAAACCCGACACCGAGCGTGTGGCAGTTGCCGCTGGCACGGTCTACATGCGTGCGGGGACTCTGCGGCTGATCCGGGAAGGGGCGCTCAAAAAAGGCGATGTCTTGACCGTTGCGCGGATTGCAGGCATTATGGGAGCGAAGCGCACAGCGGAATTGATCCCCCTGTGCCATCCTCTTCCATTGACCCATATTGAGATTGACCTGACATTGGACGAGCAGCAGGACGCCCTGCACATCACCGCGACAGCGCGCACAATCGGCAAAACCGGGGTCGAAATGGAAGCGCTTACGGCTGTCAGCGTTGCCGCGCTGACGGTGTATGACATGGCGAAAGCTGTGGATCGTGAAATGCGTCTGAGTGATATTCGCCTGCTGGAGAAACGCGGCGGGCAGCGCGGCAATTATGTCGCTGCGCCGGAAGTGCCATGAGGCAGTGTGCCTGCGGGCAGCCGCGACATGACAGCATGCTATGAACGAAATCAGGGGCAGACCTATGAAAATCACCGTCCTGTTGTTTGCAACACTCAAAGACCTTGCCGGGCAAAGCCGTCTGACGCTGCAACTGCTACCGGGCGCGGCAACTGTAGATACTGTACGGCGCGCGTTGGTGGCACTGCATCCGCAGATGGAAGCGAACCTGGCAAGCGCGATTGCCGCCGTGAACGAGGAATACGCCTTCGCCCAGGATCCCATTAAAGATGGGGACGAGGTGGCGTTTTTCCCGCCGGTTAGCGGCGGCAGCGGCACGCCCGACCCGCAGCAGCCGGAAGTGTTTCTGCTGGCAGACGCGCCGGTTGATCTTGACGATCTCAGCGCGCAGATCACGACTGCTGCGACTGGTGCGCTGTGCATCTTTAGCGGGATGGTACGTGGCGAAACCCATGCAGATGCAGGCACGCGCCAGACCGAACATCTCGAATACGAGGCATATGCGCCAATGGCACTGGCAAAGATGCGCCAGGTAGCCGCCGAAATCCGCGAGCGCTACCCGCTGGTGCAGGGGATCGCCATCATGCAGCGCATCGGCACGCTTCATGTTGGGCAGAATACAGTGCTGATTGCCTGCTCGTCCGGGCACCGCGATCAGGGCTGTTTTGAGGCGGCGCGTTTCGGCATTGACCGGCTTAAAGAGATTGTGCCGGTCTGGAAAAAAGAAGTCGCTCCGCAGGGAGCGTCGTGGGTTGAAGGACATTATACACCTACCCCGGCGGATAAACGTTCGTAGAAATTGGCAGGCGTTTTGCTACAATATCATCCTGGACACAGGCTGCGCGCGGCATTGTGTTATACGGGCGCAGGCTGGCGTGGGGGCAGCACAGCAAGTACCCTGCCCGCGCATCTTCGACTACGGCTGAGTTTTTCAATATAGACACTATTCAATGCGACAGAGGAGTCTGGGCATGACAAGACGAGTGGTTGTGACCGGCATCGGGATGGTCACTCCGGTAGGTCAGGGGGTTGATGAGACATGGCAAGCAATCAAAGCCGGCAAAAGCGGCATTGCCCACATCACCCGCTTTGATACGACAGATTATGCAGTCAAAATTGCCGCCGAGGTCAAAAACTGGGTGGCAGAAAAATATATTCCCCATAAGGAAATTCGCCGTCGGTCACTGTACCAGCAGTTCCTGATTGCTGCCGCAAAGGAAGCGATTGAGAATTCCGGCTTTGAAGTGCCGGAAGATCGCCGTCATCGTGCCGGGACGATCATCGGCTCGGCAATTGGCGGCATCGAGCGGCTGTATGACGAATCGCTGATGCTGTTTGAAACCAAAGACCCACGCCGGGTCAATCCATTTGGTATCCCGATGGTTATGGCGAACGGCGGCAGCAATCTGGTTAGCATCATGATCGGCGCGACCGGTCCCTCCTACACGCCGGTTTCCGCCTGTGCCACCGGAGCAGACTCGATTGGCATGGCGTTTGAATTTATCCGCATCGGCAAGCTGGATCAGGTGCTTGCTGGCGCCGCAGAAGCCCCGATTATCCCGATTGGCATTGCCAGTTTTGACCGGGCGGGCGCGTGTTCGCATGAAAATGCACGTCCCGAACTGGGCTGTCGCCCGTTCGACAAGAGCCGCACCGGGCTGGTTTTTGGCGAGGGCGCGGGCGTGCTGGCGTTGGAAGAACTGGAATTCGCGAAACGGCGCGGCGCGAATATCCTGGGCGAAGTGGTCGGTTACAGTTCTTCGTCCGATGCTTATCACATGACCGCCCCGGACCCGGACGGGCGTGGCGCCGCCGCCGCCATGAGCGAGGCGCTGGAAGATGCCCAGCTTAACCCCGAAGACATTCAGTACATCAACGCGCACGGCACCGGTACGCAGCTCAATGACACGATTGAAACCAAAGCGGTAAAGCGTGTTTTCGGTGAGCATGCGTATAACGTCCCGATGAGTTCGACCAAGAGCATGGTCGCGCACTGTATGGGCGCAACCGCCGCCATGGAAGCCATCTTTGCCCTGCTGGCAATACGCGATCAGGTGGTGCCGCCGACGATCAATCTGGAAGAACCTGATCCAGAGTGTGACCTCGATTATGTGCCCAATGTCGCACGCGATCACAGGATCACCTATGCGATGTCGAATGCGTTCGGGTTTGGTGGGCACAATACATCGTTGATCTTTAAGGCGTTCGAGAACTAACCACGCGCTGTAGCAGTGGCGTGCTCGCCGCGGGCGGCTGTAGCATTTGCCGGATTGCCGGGTGGTTCGGGCAAGCACCTCTTTCCACCCGGCATTGTTTCCCGATTGCGGACGCCGGCATAGCAGGGTTCACCTGTTCACTGCCGCTGCAACGACCGCATAGACTGTGAAGGCGGCACACATGGAGGCTGAAACGAGCCTGATGAATTTAGCTGAATTTCAAAGCAAGATCGGGGTAGATTTTGTTGACCCCGCGCTGCTGCGCCGGGCACTGACCCATCGCTCGTATCTGAACGAAACCGATGATGACACGCTTCAGGATAACGAACGCCTCGAATTCCTGGGCGATGCGATCCTCGATTTCGTGACTGCCGATATGCTCTATCAACGCTACCCGGAAATGTCCGAAGGCAAGCTGACCCGCCTGCGCGCTGCGCTGGTACGCACCGAAGCACTTGCTGAGCTGGGCGGCGCGATTGACATCGGTGCTGTTCTGCTAATCGGCAAGGGCGAAGAGGCAAGCGGCGGCAGAACGCGCATTAACAATCTGTGCCGCACGTTCGAGGCGCTGATCGGCGCAATTTACGAGGATCAAGGGCTGGAGGCAGTCAAGCAGTTTGTGCTGCCCCGGTTGAGCGAACTGCTGGAACGGGTGTTGGTCGAAGCGCTGCATAAGGATGCGCGCAGTCGCCTGCAGGAGTGGAGTCAGGCGATGCATAACACCACGCCCAGCTATCGCACAGTGGCAGAGTCCGGTCCCGATCACAGCAAGGAATTCTGGGTGGAAGTGACCGTCGGTGGGGAGATCATCGGGCGTGGCAGTGGCAGAAGCAAACAGGCAGCGGCGCAGTCTGCCGCGCGGCAGGCGCTCGAAAATGTGCAGAGCAACCCGCCGCCTGCCCATGAGGTGCAGCCCCAACCCGGCGAAAGCGCACAGACACAGCCCTAGCACCGCCCCCTGCCCCTGACGTCAGGGGGTCAAGTCCAGGAACGCAAATGCCAGTTCATGATCGGAGGCGCTGCTGCGAATTACGCCTGTGCCGCCCCGGCAGTCCAGGTTCAGTGTCCACAGATAATCCAACCGGGCAATCTGTCCGGTGCGCCGCAGCGTCGCCGTGATCTCAAGCGGCAAATCAGCGAACGGATCACAGTAGCCGCTGCCACGCAGTTCATCCAGCAGCGGGCTATCCGGAATATTGTTAAACGTGCCGCCGATGACCAGCCGCGCCAGAAACCAGTTGGGATCCTGCAAGCGAATCAGGCTCAGGATTTCGCCCAGTTGTCGCTGCTGATCCTGTTCCTGCATGGCGATAGCGCGGGCATTCGGGTCTGTGTTGATCGGCTGCACCAGCAGTCCCAGCCATGTGTTGTAAATCGTGACGATGTCTACATCCGTGTTCGGGCGTACCTGCACCCGCTGCACGCCGGTCTGCTGTCCGACGCTGGTCAGCGGGAAACCGTCGTCAAAGACAATCGGCGTGCGCGAGAGCACTGCCAGCCCATGCAGCCCTTCGTTGGTGGCATAAAAGCGCACATCCATGCCTAGTCGCCGCGCCAGCCATAGGGGTTGGTCCACCCCAAAACTCGTCAACCGCCCCGCTTCGATTTCCTGAAGCAGCACAACATCCACCCCGCTGGTGACAATCGCGTCGGCAATCCCGCTAAGCTCATACGTGAAAAATTCACTGAAGCCCGCATGAATGTTGTAGGTGCCAATGCGCAGCGCCTCGACCCCGGTTAAGCCCTGCACCAGCGGAGGGCGGGCTGCATAGGCGGCTCCCACGCTCATTGCCGCCGTCAGCGCGAACGCCGCCAGCGAGCGCCGCCCGGTCAGCAGCGGGCGTGCCTGAGTGCCACTCAGCCAGGGCAGTCTGCGGCGTGCCTGAATCATCGGCAGGGCGGCGAGCAGGGTTGTCACCAGCAGCACTGCCAGCCCCATACCGCGAAACCCACGAATCAGCGGCAGCAGAAGGTAATTCAGGAAATCCACTTCGCGTGCGAAGCTGCGCACATAAGCATAGTTATAGGTGAACAGGTCTGCCGCGACCAGCAGCGCGAACAGCAGCATGCCCACCGCCAGCCACAAGCCACCCAAACTGCGTTCTTTTTCGCCGCGCGGGCGTACCAGCCACCACCACAGCAGGGTTGCGCAGAACTGCGCCGCCACCAGCGCTGCGCCGCCGATTACACCCTGAAAGCGTGTGCCGATGACAATCAGCAGTCCAATGAGCAGCATCCAGATCCAGCCGCGCACGCTGCTGTCAAACAGGGCGATAAACGCCCGCGCCTGCCCGCGCACCCATGGTACCAGCGGCAGTAGGGTTGCTGCCATCAGCGCCGGCACAAAGCTCGTGTAATCGGTATTGGCACGCCCGGCGATGGCGTTGGGCATGTTTAGCAGCGCCACTTGCAGGAACAACAGCGCCCCAAACCCGATTCCGCCGGTAAATGGCAGCAGTCCTTGATCCGGCGTAACATTCAGGCGGTTGCCGCGCATACTGCGCCCCTGCACGGCGTAACTGAGCAGGCTGATCAGCACCGCTGCCGCAGAAACCCCCAGTTGAATATTGCGATAACTGGCGGACCATGATGGGTCGAACGTGTTGCCTACCGCCCGGAACATCTGGTCAGCCGCCAGCGTCAGGCACAGCATCAGCGGAATCGTCTGAGCACGGTGCCGCACAAGCATAGCGAAATACAGCAAACCACCGGCAGTCGCAATAATCGCGCCGGTTGTCGGTGTCAGCGGGGTTTCGAGATTTAGCAGGGCGCGCCCGACGGCGGTCACGACCACACCGGCAATGAGCAGTTCGCGCAGACGTGCCAGCGGCACTGCCAGCACTGGCAGCAGCAGCACCAGCAGCAGCAATGTGATTTCGACACTGACCACCGCCGGGTTGGCAGCGGTCAGCATTTCGGGCGTAAGGATGTCGGCGGGCAGGCTGGCCACAACTGCCGCGCCCTCGATGCGGCTGTAGAGCATGGGCACCAGAAAGCGCAGTGCCTGCAAAAACATCACGCCGGTCAGCACGGCTTCAAGTGTATAGAGATGTTGTGGGCGTAGCCGAAAAAGCGCGCGTAAACGCTGTTGCATTGCGTTCCCTTCAATGTGTTGCACGAGTTAAGCTGTATTTAAGTCCACTGGACAAAGTGTACACAGGCGCTATAATCCCGCAAATTTTCGCCCGTTACAGACGGCGGAGGTACTTGGAGGTAAAAATGCAACAGGTGGACATAATTTTGCGCAGTGGCACAGTCGTCACAATGAACACCGTGTTTGATGTGTTCCATGACGGCGCAGTTGCCATTCGGGGGGCACAGATTGTCGCGGTGGGCAGCACCGAGTCGATTCTCGCCCGGTACAGTGCGCCGGAGATTGTTGATTGTTCGCGGCATGTTATTATGCCAGGTCTGGTTAATGCCCATACGCACGTTCCGATGACCCTGCTGCGCGGGCTGGCGGATGACCTCCGGCTGGATGTCTGGCTGATGGGCTATATCATGCCCACAGAACGCGAATTCGTCAGCCCGGAATTTTGCCAGTTGGGCACAGGCATTGCCTGCGCAGAGATGATTCGCGGCGGCGTGACAACCTTTGCGGACATGTACTACTTCGAAGGGGACATCGCCGAAGCGACAGCAGCGGCGGGTATGCGGGCGGTGCTGGGGCAGACTATCCTCAAGTTTCCTGCGCCGGATGCCGAAAGCTATGATGAAAGCCTCGCCAATACGCGCCGTTTCATCGAGCAGTGGCGCGGGCATCCGCTGATTACCCCGGCAGTTGCGCCGCATGCGCCCTATTCTAACACGGACATTACACTGCAAAAATGCACTGAACTGGCGCTGGAATTTGGCGTGCCGCTGCTGACGCATATCGCCGAGACACGTCAGGAAGTTGATGACAGCCTTGAGATTTACGGCAAGTCGGTTGTGCCCTGGGTCAAGGATGTCGGGCTGCTGGAAGCGCCGGTGCTGGCGGCACACTGCGTCCATATTGACGAATTTGAGATGCGCACGCTTGCCAAACATAACGCTGCTGTGGCGCACTGCCCTTCGGCAAATCTCAAGCTTGCCAGCGGAATTGCCAAAATCCAGCAGATGCTCGAACACGGCATTACCGTCGCGCTGGGTACGGATGGTCCTGCCAGCAATAACGATCTGGATATGTTCGAGGAGATGCGGTTGGCGGCGTTTCTTGCCAAAGTGGCGACAGAAGACCCCACCGCGCTCCCAGCACGTCAGGCGCTCTACATGGCGACCCGCGCCGGGGCAAAGGCGCTGCAACTGGAGGACAAAATCGGCAGTCTGGAACCGGGCAAGCTGGCAGACATTACGATCCTGAACGCCGAGCCGGTTCACAACATGCCGCACTTCGACGCCAACAGCGACGCGGTCTATTCGCGCATTGTCTACGCGGGCAAAGCCAATGATGTGAGTCATGTGCTGGTTAACGGCGCGTGGCTGATGAAAGAGCGCCAACTGCTGACGCTGGACGAACCCGCGCTGCTGGAACAGGCGCGGGTCTACGCTGCCGAAGTCGGTACCTTTGTCACCGCCCGCGAAGGCGATGTCCTTAGCAAACTGGTCGCAGTCAGCAATGATGTTGAACGCAGCGAGAGTTTTGAAGTGCAGATGAAAGCGGTGCTGCGCGATGAGAGCATCGTGGACAAATTGCTGACGCTGCCCAACCTGCAAATCACACGCGAAGTCCATTACCGCCAGTACGACACCTATTTTATCTTTCCCGACCCGCAGATGGGGCGCGTGCGGTACCGGGAGGATGACCGGCTCGATGAAAAAGGCAGCGTGCAGTCTGTACGTACCCGGCTGACGTATACGATGCCGACGAAAGAGCGCGAATTCCACTCAACCATTCTGCTGTCACACTCGCGCTTCATCGCGCCCGCAGATCGTCCACTGCGCTTCTACCGCGAGTATTTTCAGGCGTCAGAAGTGCGCGAACTGCAAAAGGATCGCCGCCGCTGGCGTGTGGAGTATTTCGACGTGCTGTTTTTCGTCAACGTGGATCGTGTGCTCAAGCCCGAACTGACACAGCCGAACACCTTCATTG
Organism: Anaerolineae bacterium; assembly: GCA_034435675.1. Lineage (GTDB taxonomy): Bacteria > Chloroflexota > Anaerolineae > Aggregatilineales > Phototrophicaceae > DAOTWP01. Next base: position 7,374 of record DAOTWP010000166.1, on the reverse strand, counting down.
AAATCAAGAGCCGCACATGGTCTGCGCGTGACGCTGAAAACAAAGCTGACATGATTCGTGAGTTGATTCGCATGATTGGAATCGAAGAAACTGACATCATCCACACAGACTATCTGGAAATGGAAACGCTGGCTGATTAGCGGCGAACGTGCGTGCGTGCCGGCCTGCCGGGCTGCCGTATGCCTTTGGGGGGAGGTTGCTGCGGGAATAGGTTGCACACCTGCCCCTGTGTGCACTACTGCGGCAAGCGCTATTCGTCGCTGTTGAAGGCGTCGTATTCCATGAAACGCTGGTGGTAACAGCGCTCACAGATATTGAAGCGGTAGCGAATCGAAAGCGGCGCGCCGCACTGTGTGCAGCGTTTGCCGGTGTCAATCTTGCGCAGCAGCGCGTCATCAATCGCCATGGACCACATCGCGCGCATCGCCCGCACCACCTGCTCATCGGGTCCGTAAATGCCAAAATCGCGCCGCTGCGATAGCCACAGGTAAATATCGGCGCACGAAATGCAGGTTTCGGTCTGTTCAAGGTCGTGGCTGGTGACGATTTTCGGCGCTGGCGGCGGCAGCGGCATGGGCTGGTGCGACAGAATCGCCCTGGCACACTGCTGCCAGAACTGGCGGCTGCTTTGGCGGGTAGGGGCGTTAGTTAGCTTGACGGCGCCCGCCAGCCCAAGCTGCTGCACATCCTGATCGGACAGCATGCCTGCCAGTTCAACACGTTCAGTCATGTCCGCTGTTTGAATCACCCCGCGCAGTTCGTCGGGAATTGATTCCAGTGCTGCCCACTGTACCAGCTTGTCGCGCAGACTGCCGGGGATCATCTGCAAATCCTCCACCGACGGTGCCACCCGCGCGTGGGTTAGCTGGCGCGGCTCCGCGTTGAATAAGCCGCGAATCACCCTCAGGTCGTGTTTGGTGGTTGCACTGACCTCACCGTATTCAGAAAATCCGAAGCGCCCCGCGCGTCCGCCAATCTGCTGCACTTCTTCGGGCAGCAAGGGGCGCACCGCGCGTCCGTCGTATTTGCTGGTCTCATAAAAGACGACATAATGCGCGGGCAGATTCAAGCCCATCCCGACCGCGTCGGTAGCGATGCAAATCTCTGTCTGTCCGCTGGCGAAGCGTTCCGCCTGCTTGCGGCGCACCTCCGGCGGCAGGTTGCCATAGACCACCGACACCGTGCGTTTCATGCGTTCCAGTTCGTTTTTCAGATACAGCACCATACGCCGCGAGAATGCCACCAGAATAGTGCTGGCGGGCAGTTCGCTCAGGGGATAGTGCTGGTCGGAAACCCGAATTGGGGCGAGGCGTTCGTGTTCAATCACCTCAATGGGGATAGTCGCCACTTTCGCCATCGTCTCGATCAGTGTCCGAGAGGTAGCAGGTCCGATAATGTGGATTTCTGGCGCGGTGGATTCCATCATCGCGCGTGTCCACGCCCAGCCGCGATCCGGGTCGGCAAGCATCTGCGCTTCGTCAATGATGACACATTCGTTATGTTCGGTGTTGTTGAACATCTCGATGGTTGCGGCAGTGATTGTTGCGCCGGGAATGGGGATATACTCTTCCCCGGTGAGCAGGTTGCAGAAGACCCCGCGCTGATTGAGCCGGTCGAAGATTTCAAACGCCAGCAGGCGCAGCGGAGCCAGATACCAGCCGCTGCCCGCCTGAGTTAGTGCCTCTAGCGCGTGATGCGTTTTGCCACTGTTGGGTGGTCCCACATGCAGGTACAGCCGCTGCTCAACACGGTCTGCATGGCGCCACGCCGGGAATGCAGCGACGAGCTGGTCGCGCAGTTCGTTGCGCCGCCGCTGTTCCTCTTCTAGCTGCAAGCGCAGGCGCTCGCGTTCCGCTTCCAGCAGCGCGCGGCGTTCATCGAGTTTCTGGCGCAGTTTCTCGCGGAATTCGCGCAGTGTACGCGGCAGTCCCCATTTGCCACGCACCTGCTCCCAGTAAGGCTCCATGCGTGCTGCGCTGCCTTTGCGCAGGCGGCGGCGGATGGTGTTGTAGTGCAAACCGGAGACCAACGCCAGTTCGCGCGCTTTCAGCACCTCAAAAGCTGCCAAACACTCGTGCTGTTCGGCATCCGCAACTGCTGCTTCCACCGCTTCGGCAGGCAAGCGCAGCGTTTCTTCCGGGTCAACAAAGGCGCGCAGCAAGCCCCGTGCCAGCGCTTCCTGCACGGTCTCGACATGTAAGTCCAGCCGTTTGGCGGCGTTTTTGACGATGTACGAGCGCGAAATGACCTGTGCGCGCAGCGTTTCGCCGTCCTGTGCGTCGGGGCGCAGGGTTTCGCCGCAGACTGTGCGGGCTTCCGCCCAGTGTTCGTCCTTAATGCGTGTTGCTTCTTTGGCGGCGTGGTGTGCCTGTTGTGCGTCCGTGTCACCCAGGCGCACCCACACCGCCTTATGGGGCGTAACTTTCAGTGGCACGGTGAACGTAGCGAATCCGCTGGTGTTCAACAGCGTGTTCAGCATGTCTTTGCCGAAGATCTCTTCTAATTCGCTTCTGGGGGCGGTTGCGCCCGGTCTGGCGCGCAGCACCTGCACCAGTTGCTCACGGAAGGGCAGCAGCGCGTAGCGGTGGTGTACCTTTTCCATGGTGCTCTGGCTCAGCCGCAGCGGGTCATAGACCAGTTCTTCGAGCTGCCGCAGCACCCCGGCATTGACCAACTGCGCGATGGCTTCTTCGCTATCTTCATCCGTCGCCAGTTCCCCATAGGGCACATAGCCAGGGCTTTCCGCCAGTCGTGCGAACAGGTTGACAAACACCGGCTGACCGCTGGTGTCGATCTGCTGCTGGCGGCGCTCTAACTGCTGCACAATCGGATCCTGTGGCAGCGTGCCATCGTCGAGCATATGCGGAAAGTCAGGCTTTGCCCATTTCGCTAGCGCGCGGGTTTCCTCCAGCGTCAAACGGCTGGGATCATACAGGCATTCGGCTGTGCGGGCGACCATGTGTTGTTCAATCGCCTGTGTGATTGCTCTGGCGCTTTTGTCCTTCGTGCGCACACGGCGCGAAAGCACGCTCAGATGGATGAATCCTTCTGGGACGCGCGTAATGACACTTTCAAGTAGTTCAGGAGTAGGTTTTAGTTTTGTCATAACCGGATTATAGCTGACGATAAATGCTGATTGCAGGGAGTGTTTCTATGATTGACCATACGCCTCGAATCGGTAGAATAGGGCGTTGATGTGATTTTTGCAAGACAACGCTCTTCAGGACGCCCAAAGGTATTATAGTGGGAAAACTCATTGTTACAGGTTCTAATGGTCTGATCGGGTCAGAAGTCGTCAGCTATTTCGACGCGCGCGGCTGGCAGGTGTACGGTGTGGACAACAACATGCGCCGCGAGTTCTTTGGCGAAAAGGGCGATACGCGCTGGAATCAGCAGCGGCTTGCCGCCACATGTAAACACTTTACGCATGTTGAACTCGATATTCGTGATCGTGCTGGGGTGCTGGCGCTCGTCGAGCAGACGCGCCCTGATATGATTGTCCATGCGGCGGCGCAGCCCAGCCACGACCTTGCCGCCACGCGCCCGTTTGATGATTTTGATGTCAACGCTGTTGGTACGCTGAATATGCTAGAGGCAGCACGCCGCTTCGTTCCTGATGCGGTTTTCGTGCACATGTCCACCAACAAGGTCTATGGGGATTTGCCCAACAGTATCAACCTGGTGGAACTGGACACCCGCTGGGATTATGGCGATCCGCAGTATGCCAACGGCATCAGCGAACACTTCAGCATTGACCAGTCCAAGCATTCGCTGTTTGGCGTGTCCAAAGCATCTGCCGACCTGATGGTGCAGGAGTATGGGCGCTATTTTGGCATGAAAACCTGCTGCATGCGCGGCGGCTGCCTGACCGGACCGAACCACAGCGGGGTGGAATTGCATGGGTTCCTCAGCTACCTGATCCGCTGCAATGTTGAGGAACGCGAATATACGATCTTCGGCTACAAAGGCAAACAGGTGCGTGATAACATTCATGCGCTGGATGTCGCCCGCGCCATTGAACTGTTTTACGAACATCCGCAGAGTGGGGCGGTGTTTAATCTTGGCGGCGGGCGCGGCAACTCAATTTCCATTCTCGAAGCATTTGAGCGCGTCGCACAGTTGACTGGCAAGCCGATGCGTTATCGTTACCTTGATGAACCGCGCCTGGGTGATCACATGTGCTATATCAGCGACCTGACGCACCTGAAAGCCAGCCTCCCCGGTTGGGACATCACCAAAACGCTGGATGATATTTTTGCGGAAATCGTCCAGAGCTGGCAGGAACGCCTGGAGCACGGCGGCGTGCCAGCAGCACCCCGCACAGGATAGGACACACAGGTATGAAACTCTCAGTGGTCATCCCCGCGCGCAACGAAGCGGGCAACATTCAGCGCACCGTTCGTCTGCTGCGAGATCATCTGGACAGCGCGGGGGTGAGTACGTTTGAGATACTCGTGGTGGACGATGGCAGCAGCGACAGCACGTTCGCCATTGTGCAGGCGGAAAACGCGCTGGACAGCCGCGTTCGCGTGGTGCGCAACACTGGACGCAACGGCTATGGGCGCGCAGTGACGTTTGGACTGGAACACTTCGACGCCGAAGCGGTGATTATCTACATGGCAGACGCCAGCGACGCGCCGGAGGACGTGGTGCGTTACTATCATGTGCTGCGCGATGAAGCAGACTGTGCCTTTGGGTCGCGTTTCATGCGTGGTTCGCGCGTCTACAACTATCCCAGGTTCAAGCTGGTGATTAACCGCCTCGCCAATCTGGTCATCCGCCTGATGTTTGCCATGCCTTATAACGACACGACCAATGCGTTCAAGGGCTACCGCGCTAACGTGATTGAGGGCTGCCGTCCGTTTGTGTCGCCGCATTTCAACCTGACGATTGAAATCCCCCTCAAAGCGATGGTCCGGGGCTACAGCTACAAAGTGCTGCCGATTACATGGCGCAACCGCGATGTAGGCGAAAGCGCGCTGAAGCTGAAAGAGCAGGGCAGTCGCTATCTGTATACGCTGCTGACCGTCTGGTTTGAATGGCTGCTCGTGCGGCACGATACTCGGCGCACGGATGGCGGCGTCTTTCAGCCCTGGACGGCGGAAGTGCCTGCCGATATCGTGGAAGCGCGCAGCGAATGACCCGCCGATTACGCCTGTATCTGGGACTGCTGCTCAGTGCTGTTTTCAGCGCCATTGTCCTCTATCTCGTCGTGCGAGATCTGGATTGGGGCGCGGCACTGACAGCAATCGGGCAGATGAACATCGTGATTGTGCTGGTGTGCGGCATTATGCTCACGCTGGCGCTGGCGGCGCGCGGGCTGCGCTGGTACGACCTTGCGCAGGGGCAGCTTACACGCAGGCGTGCCTTCAGGTTGACCAATATCGCCTTCTTCATCAACAATGTCATCCCGTTTCGCGTGGGCGACCTGCTGCGCATTGAGCTTGCCGCGCACAGCGAGGACAGCATTCCGCGTGCCACCGCGCTGTCCGTTGCAGTGGTCGAACGGCTGATTGACCTGCTCAGTCTGGTGGTAATCTTTCTACTGTCCCTGCTCAGCATTGAGACTATCCCGGTGGGGGTGCAGCAGACCACACTGGTGTTTGGCATTTTCGCGTTTGGATTGAGCGCCGCCATCATGCTGACGGTGACACTGCTGCGCGAACGCACGCTGCTGCTGGTGGATCGCATCGGGGCGCGCATTCCACTGGTCAAACGGCTGCATCCGCTGGTGGCGAATCTGCTGGACGGGCTGGCGGTGGTGGGGGCGTGGCGTCATTTGCTGCTGGCGCTGCTGTGGAATGCTATCGTCTGGGTGCTGACCGTTGTGCCCTACTGGCTGCTCACCGCGACGCTGTTCCCGGATGTGCCGCTGATGATTGGCGGGTTGATGCTCGTCGCCGTTGCATTTGCCATCACCGTGCCGACTACGATTGCCAGCCTCGGCGTAATCGAGGGCAGTGTTGTGCTGGTGCTGACCAGCCAGGGCTACACTTATGAGGGTGCATTTGCCGTTGGGCTGGTACTGCATGCCGTCACGCTGCTGGGCTATGCGCTGCTGGGCTTGTTCAGCATGGGGCGGGAAGCGCTGGGGTTTGGCGCAGTCTGGGCGCGCATGACCGCCGCGCCCGCCACAGGGGAAGGTGCGGTATGACACGGCGGATTCTGGTTACGGGCGGGGCGGGGTTCATTGGCAGCCACATTGTAGATTTGCTGGTGTCGCGGGGCGAGCAGGTGGTGGTGTTCGACAACCTGAGCACCGGAAACGCTGATTATGTGAACCCTGCGGCGGAATTTGTGCGCGGGGATGTGCGCAGCGTGGATGACCTCGCGCTGGTGTTCGCACGCGGGGTAGATGCTGTTCTGCATATCGCCGGGCAGGCGTCTATCCGGTTGTCATTTGCGGACCCCGCTGCCGATCTGAATACCAATACGCTGGGGACGATCAATGTCTTGCAGCAGTGTATCGCGCATCGTGTATCGCGGCTGCTGTTTGCCAGTTCGATGACCCTCTATGGCAGCCCGGACATCGTACCCACGCCCGAAGACGCGCCGGTGAACCCCGTATCCTATTACGGCGTCACCAAGTATGCGGCGGAGCGTTATGTGCAGCTTACCGCCGCGCGCCGCGACCTGGGCTTTCGCTTTGACGTAACTTCGCTGCGCATGTTCAACGTTTATGGCGAGCGCCAGAGCCTGACCAACGCCTATCAGGGGGTCTTTGCCATCTTCATCGGCAATGTGCTGCGCGGTGAACCGATCCGCATTCATTCAGACGGCGAGCAGTCACGCGATTTTGTCCATATTCGTGATGTGGCGCGCGCGTGGGTCGGGGCAATTGATAACGCTGCCAGCTTTGGGCAGGTGATCAATATCGGCACTGGCGTGGATTGCAGCGTGAACACGCTGGCTGATCTGGTGCTGGAGTCCTTCGGGCATACCCGCGCGACATATCCTGTGGAGTATCACCCCGCGCAGCCCGGCGATCTGCGCCGCAGCGCTGCGGACATTGGGCGGGCACAAACCCTGCTGGCATGGTCGCCGATTGTGCCTTTCCGTGAAGGCATGCGCGAAACGATTGCCTGGGCGAAAAGCCTGCCTTAAGCAGGGCACACCGAGCGGCATGCCCTGTCCGCTTTTGTCGCTATTCGCCCCCTGCGGGCGGCAGCTCCACCGTGAAGGTGCTTTCGCGCACATTGTCTGCCGGGCAACCGTACCAGTTGACCACATAAACCTTGCCCTCGGCATCCGGTCCAACATTGAGCTGGTATTCGCCTGTCGTCAGCCGGTAGAGCGAAAACTCATAATACTGTTCGATCAGCGTGTTTTCTTCCGGCAGTTCCGGCACTCGTGCCAGTTCGCGCGAACTGGCAT